>JAPLMM010000195.1 GCA_026387035.1 Planctomycetota bacterium | reverse complement strand
GTGCGTTTTCAGTTCCGCGATGGCGGAAAGTTGGCGCTCCACCTCGGCGCGGTACTGCTCCTCGTAGTTTCGGTAATAGAAGTAGCCGGCAGTGACGATGCCCGCCGCCAGGATGACGAAAATCAGGCCGAGAACATACGGGGTCTGCCTTGCTTTCGAACCGTCCTCAGCCGAGTCCGGTGATCGCGGCATCGTCCCACCCTTTGTGCAAGTCCGCGGGTCGGCTTTCGCCGGAATCTCTCGCTCGCCCGACGAATCGCCAACTCCCGACACTCCGAGCCGCCGGTCCATCACTCCCCCCATTCCCGCGCGATAACAGGATTTTGCATCGTCAACCACAACCGATTATCAGAGCCTTACTTGTAGCGCGGGGGTTTACCCCCCGCGCAAAACGCCCTACATCCCAAGGCCGCGGGGGATAAACCCCCGCGCTACAGAGCCCGATGCAAAATCCTGGATAAGGCGCCGGCCGAACGAAACAGCCATTCCGCATTGCACATCGGTGGGTGCGAATCAAGCCGACTTGGTTGCACGGAGGGCCCGGCGACTTCGAGAGGAAGAGACGTATTCCTCACCCCGCCCCATATCCCGGTTCCCAGCACAACCACGTCTGCGGCGGTGACATAGGGTTATCGGCAAACGGCCCCGAAAACTTGACCCCCCTTCGTACGCGCGAAGGGCCATGGGCGTGCCAGGATTTTCTGGCACCTGCCGAAGGCGCAACAGATAACTCGTGTGGCACGGCCGGTCTTGCCCGGCCGTGCGCATGCGGCCAGGGGGAAGCACTGGCGGGCAAGCCGCCAGTGCCACCCAACTCTTCCCTTGTGCATCCCCTGCGAGGCCGCCGCGGACCGTGCCAGAAAATCCTGGCACACCCAGGGCCCTGGCGAGGCCGGAAACGGGCCGCCCGAGGCCTCAAGGTAGCGGCGGCCGGGGCAAACCGGACGGGAGGCGCTTGGTCAGGGGGCGAAGACGCCCTGACGGATGAAGCGGACGATGATGGGCGAGAAGATGATGAGGACGACGCTCATCAGGATGAGCATGGAGGGGATGAGGATTTTGACGGCGGCCTCGCCGGCAGGCCGTGCCGACAGGGCCAGGGCCGCCAAGGCGGCAGAAACACACGCTATCCGTTGCATCGCCTTCTCCTTGCTTCGGTCTCTTCCTGCCGTCTGTCTCCCGGATGCCTCAGTCGCCGAAGGCGAAGGCATAGAGTTTCGCCCCGGTCAACTCGAACCGGAGTCGGGCGCGGCCGCCCCGAAGCGCGGCCAGGTCGGCGCCGCCCTCGAAGGCAACGGCCGCGTCCGTCACGTCGGCGGTGATCGGCAGACCCGTCGCCAGGCGCCGGCCGTCGGCGTCGAGCACGGCGACACGGAGCGAGCCGCCCTTCGCGTCGGCGGTGACTCGCAGCGTTGGGCCGGAGAAAACAAGAGGCTGGGTGACGATTGCTGCCGGCCGGCTCTTGTCCTGCGGCTCATAGCCGGCAAAGCCGTCGGGACGCAGCGTCGCCAGACAGAGGAAGCCGTCGCGCCAACCGTTGTGGGTGCCGTTCGACGCGCCGTAGTAGAGGCGGATCTCGTCCTCGAGGAACACCGGACAGGCCGCGGCGTAGGCGCAGCCCCAGTCGTAGTCGCCCGGCTTCTCGGACAGGGGGACGAGAGGCGCGCCCGGATCGATCCGGTGCCAGGTCACGGTGTCGGGGCTCCAGGCCAGTTCGCAGTGCACGCGGTTCGGTTGCGGGCGGAAGACCATCGCGAGCCCGAGGTAGACGTCGGCATAGCGGAAGACGGGCATGGCGTAGACCTGGTTATCCCCGTCGCCGCGCAGGACCTCCACGGCCTTCGTCCACTGGACGAAGTCGGCACTTTCGGTCCGACCGACGATCCGCTGGCCGTCCCACAGGCGCGTGATGCCGACGTACTTGTTCAGATCGGGACACCAGAAGGCGTTGTTGTGGGTGTCGCCGGCGGCGGCGATCTGCGGGCAGGGGACGGCTTCGCTCCAATGCATGCCGTCCGGGGAGAAGCGGACGTTCATGCCCTGGTAGAACATCTTGTAGCGTCGCTGCGGGACGGTCTCTCGGCGGTCCTTGAAGACCCCCGCGCCGTGGGGGCCGCGGACGAGGAGGTTGTTCGCCTTGCTGCCCTCGAACGCGACGAGACCCAACTCGGGCTTCACCCACGTCAACCCGTCCTTCGACGTGGCGTAGCAGACGCCCATCTCGCGTCCGCGGGGACGATACGGGACCTTGGCCCGCTGCTCTCGCGGGGTGTCGCTCGCCGCCTTGTCCACGATGAACGGGCTGTACCAGCACTTGTAGAGATTTTCATCCTCGTCGTAGAAAATGTTGGCATAGAGGTTGTCGAAGCGCGGCTCCCAGGGCTTGTCCTCTTTGAAGAGCGGGTTGGCGGGGTGCTTCGTCACCGTGCCGACGGCGAGACGGGCATTGTCCGCCGTGCCGACCAGGCGGCTGTCGAGAAGCAGGTACCTGGCCCGGGCCGGTGTCGCCTCCTTCTCGGAAGCGACTGCAAGCGCCGCGAGCGCCCATATTCCTATTCCGAAGCCCAAGGTCAGCCCTCTTCTTCGCGTTCGCATGGCGTTTCCTTTCACGGAACCGTTCACGGCCTTACGGCCATTCAGGCTCCCGATGAGCCTGATGACGGGTAGAGCATATCCGCCCCCGCCCCCCGCAAAATACAAGACAAAAACCAAACGAAACCGCATCTGCACCTGCCATCGAGTGAAAACGGGGACGGGAGTCGTTTTCCAAAAAACGGCCCTGGCGCGCCGGAAACGCGGTTTAAAGGGAAACGACTCCCGTCCCCGTTTTCTCAGGGGGCGAAGACGCCCTGGCGGATGAAGCGGACGATGATGGGCGAGAAGATGATGAGGACGACGCTCATCAGGATGAGCATGGAGGGGATGAGGATTTTGACGGCGGCCTCGCCGGCTTTTCGCTCGGCCCGCATGCTGCGGCGCATCCGCAGGAGGCTGGCCTGGAGTTTGAGGACCTCGGCCAGCGGTGTGCCGAGCGCCTCCGCCTGGAGCACCGCCGAGATGATCCCGTCCAGGCCGTCCACCGTGATGCGCTGGCCGAGGTGCGTGAGGGCGTCCTGCCGGCTGCGGCCGAAATCAATCTCGCGGACCAGTTGCGACAATTCCTGATTGAGCGGGTCGAGCGGGTCGTCGCGGACGACGGTGGAGGCGGCCTCGTAGAAGGTGGCGCCGGCGTCCATGGCCATGGCCACCAGGTCGAGCGTGTAAGGCAGGCGGCGCGAGATCGCGCGGAGCCGCCTGAGCGCCCGCTCCCGCAGCCAAAGGTACCCCAGCAGGAACCCGCCGAGGAACCCGACGGCGAGGAAGGCGAAGAACGCCAGCATCCCCATGCCGCCGACGACGAGGACGCCGGTAATGAGGAATCCGACCGCGCCGACCGCGCCCCAGATGAAGCAGAGGACGAGGTACTCCTCGGGGCTGTATTGATTCGGGTTTCCGAGCGCGAGGAGCAACTTCAGGACGTGGCGCTTCAGGCCGGGCAGATTCAGGCGCTCGACCAGATAGTAGAGGGGTCCGAGGACGGGTCGGAGCCATTCGATCTCGAAGAGCGTGTCGCGCTGGATGTTGTCGACGTTGACGCGGAAGGCGGCCTCGTAATCGGCCTCGCCCGCCGGACGAAACAGCGTCACGACGACGAGAAACACCGCCGCGAACACCAGCACGCTGATGAGGCCGAGCAGAATCATGCGCGTCTCATCCTTTTCCTAAGAACGCCCAGTAAACTGGGCGGCGAACCAGGCAATCCTCGCGCCACCCACCTACGTCCCGGAGCCTGCCCGCCGAAGCCTCGGCGAAGGCGGGTCCCTTCGTCCCTCGTTGCTATATCTCAAAGGTCACGATCGTGCGGATCCAGAAGAACCCCGCGAGGTTCAACACCCCCGCGATCACGAGGAGGAGCAGGCCCCACTGGTCGTAAAGGAGCGTCTCGACCCATGTGGGCTCAATCAGATAGTAGATGCCGGCGACGACGAGGGGCATGAACCCCATCATGCGGGCCGACAGCCGGTTCTGGGCCGTCAGGCTTTTGACCTTTTCCTCGAGGCGCATGATCTCGCGGAGGGATTCGCTGAGGCGGTCGAGGGTTTCCGGCAGATTGCCTCCGCGCATCCGCGCCGTTTCCATGGCGGCAAAGAGGAGTTGGTAATGGTGGAGGTGGATGCGAACGGAGGCCCGCCGGAGCACCTCGTCAACGCTGGCCCCGTGCTCGAACTCGCGGAGCATCAGGCCGAACTCCTGGCTGATGGGGGGCTGGGCGTTCTGCTCGATGAGGCGCATTGACTGGACGAGGTTCAGGCCGGCGCGCATTCCGTTGGCCAGCGTCACCAGGCCGTCCACCAGTTGCTCGTTCAGTTTATCGCGTCGGCGGCGCTGGAGGACGAAGATGACCCCCCGCGGAATCCAGAAACCCAGCACGAGGCCGCCCGTGAAGGCGAGCGCGAGTGCCAGGCCCCCCGCGTCCCAGTGGGAGGCGACGAGCGTGAAAAACGCCCCCGCCAGCACCGCCCCGCCGACCGACGCGTACGTCAGTTGCCGAGCCGTCACTTCAAACAGAAACAGTTCGACGAGCGCCTGGTGGAACTCGGCTTCCTGGCGTTCGACGATCCGCGCGATCCACGGGCGCAGCGAGAGCACCGCGCCGAACGCCGACGCCGCCGTCAAAATGGTGATGGCCGCAAGCGAGCCGAGCGACGACGCCTGCGCCAGAAAAAGGGTATCCATCGCAACTCACATAAAGGCGTCCACGGTAAGCAGGCCCTTGCGAAGGAGGTCCTGCGCGAACATGGGAATGTATCCGGTATGCATCAATTCGCCTCGCGCCCGCCCCTTGTGGCCCCGGGCGGGGCGGACGAAGATGTCCTCGACGACGATCGTTCCCTCGTCGCGGTCGAGGCCGGCCACCTCGCTGATGGCGGTGACCTCGCGCCGGCCGTCGGCGAAGCGCGTCAGGTGGCAGATGACGTCCAAGGCGGTGACGATCTGCTCGCGGATGGCCCGGATGGGCATGTCGACGCCCTCCAGGACGAGCCCCTCGAGCCGCTTCATCGCGTCCTCCGGGCCGTTGGCGTGGATGGTCGTCAGGGAGCCGTCGTGGCCGGTGTTCATCGCCTGGAGCATGTCGAGGGCCTCGGCGCCGCGGACCTCGCCGACGATGATGCGGTCGGGGCGCTGGCGGAGCGCGTTCTGCACGAGGTCGCGGATGGTGTACCGCCCCTTGCCCTCGACGTTCGCCTGGCGCGTCTCGACGCGGACGACGTGCTCCTGGAACAACTGCAACTCGGCCGAGTCCTCGATCGTGATGATGCGTTCGTGCGGCGGGATGAAGCCCGAGAGGACGTTCAGGAGGGTCGTTTTGCCCGACGCCGTCCCCCCCGACACCAGCAAGTTTTTTCGGCCCAGGACGCACGCCCGCAGGAAGTTGCCGGCGAACGGCGTGATCGTCCCGAAGGAGACGAGGTCGTCGATGGTGTACGGCACCTCGGCGAACTTGCGGATCGTCAGGACGGGGCCGACGAGGGAGAGGGGCTCGATGGTGGCGTTGACGCGGCTGCCGTCGGGCAGGCGGGCGTCGACGATCGGCGACGAGCGGTCGATGCGGCGTCCGATCGGCGTCACGATCCGCTCGATCACCGTCTGCACCACCTCGGCGGAGAAGAACGATCGCCCCGTGTTCCGGATGACGCCGTTCTCCTCGATGTAAATCTTGCTCGGTCCGACGACCATGATTTCCGTGACGTTCGGCATGTCGAGGAGGTCCTGGATCGGTCCCAGCCCCAGGACGATGTCCAGGATGTCCTTCATCAGGTACCGCCTGACGACGTAGACCCAGAGCGACTCGGTCACCTGGGGGGCCTCGCGGTCGAACGCCTCGTGGAACTCCTCCTCGACCGTCTCGATGTCCTCCTTGAGGCGCTCCGGGTTGAACGTGAGCCCCAAGTCGCCGTTCAGCATGTCCCGCAGGCGCAGCAGCGAGGCCTCGTACTGGGGGTCGAGGACGGCGTCGCCGGCCTGGAGGATGGGCGGGCGCATCTTCGAGCCGGCCCGGCGAAGGAGTTCCGTCAGGACGTCGCGCTTCAACTGCTGCTCCACGAGGAACCAGCCGCTCTCGTCGTCCACCTGGCTCGTGAACTCGTCGAGGATGCTGCCGAGGTGTGCCTTGATGTGGCCGACGTAGCGGGGGTCGTCCTGGGCCTCGACCTCGATGGCCCGCAGGTTCAGCCGCCGCAAGAGTTCGCTATGGACCTTGTTCTCGATCTCCATAGCCTTGGCGAGGGGGGTGTGCCGCCGGCGAATCTTCATCGCCTCGTCCGCCGGCCGGCCGGGCGCCTCTTCCGCCACCAGATACAGCGCCCACTCGCCGATGTGAATCTCCTGGCCGGGCGCGATCCGCACCTGCTCGCCCAGGCCCACCAGGTGCTCCTCCACCAGCGTGCCGTTCAGCCCCACGTTCTCGATGAAGTACTCGCCGTCGCGCTTTAGGAGCCGCGCGTGCTCGCGCGAGACGAAGGGGCTCGGCAGTTCCAGGTCGTTGGCCGCATCCCGCCCGATGCGCAGAATGTCCCCCGTGAAATCCACTTCCTGGCGCACGTCGCTCAATTGGCTGTACGCGATCACGCGCACGGCAGGCCCTCGCCTACGGACTCGGCAACACCGTCCCCCGCGATTCGATGAAGCGCAGCACCTCCGGATTGATCTTCGGTTCGAGTTTCTTGACCTGGTCCGGCCGGTGCGTCACCGTCACGACGAAACTTTTCTCCACCATCACGTCCTGGATCTGAAGGAGTTTTTTCGCCTGCTCCTGCGTCACCAGGATACTGATGTTGTCGTAGCGGGCGCGTTTGTCCGCCGCCGTCGGCCTCGTCGACCCGTCCACCGCCCGGACCTGGACGTTTTCGATGACGTCCATCGTTTCCCGCTGCTCCTTCCGCGGGTCCGGGTCGAGGTCGAAGACGGCGTAGAGCCGGACGTAGCCGCCCGGCTGGAGTTGCCGCCCGGGCGAATTGTCCGACTGGACCGGGATCGTCAGCAGGTCGAACCCCTGTCCGGGGTTGACCGCCAGTGCTATGATTTCTACATCGTACAGGTCGCCGTAGTAGATCGGCTGGCCTTCGCCCATCGCGCGCGGCGCCGTCTTATCCATCAGGTATCCTTCCTCGCCCGGCTTGAGGGCCTTCTCAAACGCCTTCTCGAAGATGCGAGGCACGCGCACGGTCGTCAACTGCTTCACCAGAAGCGACTGGCCCTCCTTGACCGGCTCCTTCAGGACGTAGATGCTCATCGAGCCGGCGGTGTACCGGCTCTCGACGCTGCCGATGTACACGTTGATGAGGATGGCGGCGACGACGCCCGCCGCGATCGCCCCCAGCAGCACCCCCGTGCTCGGGATGAGTTGCATTCGGTTCGACGTGGCCATCGGTCTCGTTTCCTTCCAGGGACCCCTGATTAATTCTACAACGCTATCTCAACGCAGAGATCGCAGAGAGCGCAGAGATAACCTCTTCTTTAACTTGCACGGCCTGCCCCGGGCCGGGCCGGGCGCTATTCCACACCCCCAACTTCACGCCGTCTCCTTATTCCTTTTGACCTCTTGACAGCTGTTCTCCGCGTTCTCGGCGCTCTCTGCGTTGAAGAACACAGCGTAGTAGTATTAATACCGAAGTTCGCACACCGCCGCCAGCGTTTCTTCGGCCCCTTGGCGCGGCTCGGCATAGAGGATCCGGTGCCGGCCCTGGCGAATGAACCACACGAGCCAGCCCCGCTCGGTCTGCGCCTTCGGGTCGATCGGCTCGCGCGGCGCCCAGCCCTCCGAGGCGTACAGTTTGTGAAACGCCGCCAGCGTCTCCTCCAGACTCAGCCGGACGCGGACAAGGATCATCCGCGTCCCTTCCGTCTCCGGGTTGTCGAAGACGGCGAGGACCTCGGCCCCCTCGGGCACGACGCCGGGCCCCAGGTCGCTGCGCGGGTATTGGGCCGGCAGACCGAACCGCTCCGCCAGGAACTCCCGCCGGTCCTGGGGCGTCTGATTCTCCGGGTCCTCGTAGTCGCCTTCTTCTTCGGCGGCGGCCATCAGGATCCCCGCCATCACCTGCGCCAGGTCGCGCTTCGCCGACGCCCATTCCTTCTCGGGAACTTGCGGCGGGCCGATCCGCGGGAGGGGCTTAAAGAGCGATTCCTCGGTCTCGCCCGCCGGCAAGCCGCCTTCGCCCCCCGTCCGCGTCCATCCGCCCGGCCGGCTCAGCACATGCGCCACGAGGACCGTCGCCGCCACGATGACCGCGACCGCCAGCACGCGCCAGACGAGCGTCGCCCACCGGCGGTCCTTACCGGTTTCGGGGACCTCGGGCGTTTTCGGCTGCTCGTTGGGCGTCTCGGCCGTCATGCCGGCGTCATCCTTTTCCTTCGGCCACGTCTTCCAGGACGTCGCCGCCGTGCCACCATCGCTTGATGATCTCGTCGCGTGTGGGGCGGAAGTGATCGGCCACGTCGCCGCCCAGGTTTTCCGCGAAGGAGTCGAAGATCACCTTGCAAGGTCCGCTCCGCGCGACTCGCCAGGCGTCCAGATGGTGCCAGTGCCAGGGGCTCGAATCCCGCCAATGAACTGCCTCCGCCGTCCGGTTGATGAAGTTCCAGAGGCTGCCCTGGGTCTCGAAGGACCGGCTGGCGTGGGTATCGTGCCGGCCGGGCAGGTTGCCCCAGATGCGGTCCCAGTAATCGCGCGCCTTCGGGTCGGACGTGCGGGCGATCGTCTCGGGTTCGATGTCCGGCCGGAGGCGGTCCAACTCCTCGCCCGAGCCGCGCGGCCGGTTGCCGAAGTCTTCCCCCGTGCCGACGCCGGCGGCCGGCGCCCATCCCTCCAGTTTCATCGGCGACCAACTGCCGTGCTGCGCCGCGTGCCACAACTGGTGACGCGCCTCGATGAGCGTTTCCTGTTTCGTCAGCAGCGCCAGCGACATGTAGATCGCCAGGCCGGTGACGAAGATGACGATGGGCAGCGTCAGGATGAACTCCATCAGCGCGTTGCCCCGCCGGGCGGGCCGTGCCCGCCTCGCGATTCTCGTGGGCCGGTTCAATGCGTGACCTCCTTGACGAACGCTTCGTCGTAGCCTTGGAGCATCCGGCGGACCGGTTCGAGGCGCTCCGCCGTCAGTTCCCCCGCCACGTCCGAGCCCCCCCCCGGCAGGCCCCGGTCCAGTTCCGCCAGAAGGTCCTTCCAGCGGTCCGTCCGGACCAGTTTTACTTTCCAGTGCTGCGTAAACAGGTCCCAACTCCAGCGGTTGTAGACGCGGGCCTGGGCATAGGCGACCACGTCCTCGACCGGGTTGGGGTTGATGAAGCGGTTGGACCACTCGCGCACCGCCCCCGGACGGTACGCGAAACCGTTGAACGTGAACCGCTGCCGAATGTGTTCCGTCAGGTTGTCGCCGACCGAGTGGTCCAGCAGGATGGGGGCGAAGTCGGGCGTCTGTCCCGCAGGCGGCAAATAATCCCGGTGGAGCCGGTCGTCCGTCTCCAGTTCCGCCCCGTTGAACCGATACAGCGACACATGGTAATAAACCTTCATCTCCGCGTCGGTGTAAGGCCAGGGCGACCCGTCCGGGTACATCGGCGGGTGCGGGGCGAAAATCCCCAACTGCGGATAGTGGGCTGTCTTGCGCTCCTGGGCCCGGTACCAGACGGCGTGGCGCGGGTCCGCCCCGTCGTACGAATGCGTCGAACGCGTGTACGACGAGAGGTCCGGCCGGCGCATGTCCCGATACGACCGCGTCCTCGGCAACGGCTCCTTCTCGTGGCGCAACTCGATGTTGGAGAAGAAGGACGACTCCGGGAACGGATACCGCGCGTCGAACGAGACGGTCTCCCACCACGCCCGCTGAATCCGTCCGGGCGGTAGGTCCTTCGCCTTGTCGTAGTCCATCTCCCAATTGCGCAGCGTCACCTCGTCGATCGCGCCGTACGAGTCCTGCGTCTCGCCGAACAGCATTCCGAACTTCCTGTCCGACACGATCCGAAAGAGGACCGAGAACTTCGACAGGTCAAAGAGGCCCATCGGCTTGGCGTTGGTGAACGGTTCCCGCCACCACGACCACGGACCCATCACCTGCCCGCGGTACCCGTAGTAGCCCATCACCCACGCGAACCCCCCGATGATCTCTCCACGCCCACGCCAGCGACCCCCCCCGGACGAAGGCATCCGGCCCGAACGCATCGGGTTCCGCCAATCCTCGAACCGGCCGTCTCGCACCGGCAGTTCCGGCCAGAGCGGCACCGTGAACCCGAACTCCGCCCCGTTCCGCTTCGCCACGTCCATCGACTCGCGGATCGAGGCGAGCGGCGTCACGCGCGCCATCGCGTGCGAAAAACCGTCCATCAACTTCGCGCATTGCCACAGGACCCCGCTATCGTACCTCAGGTACTCCGGCATCGGAATCCCGCGCACCACGTCGTCGAACTGCCGGACGATCCGCTGCTCGCTCTGTGCGTTCCCCACCACCAGCCAGATCAGGCGTCTGTCGATCGGCACGTCGCCGTGGTGCGGCGTCGAGCCCAGGTTCGCCATCAGGTCGTCGATGCATTCCGTGCTCGCGCCGCCCCGGTCGCCGTCACCGCGTCGGCGGCGCTCTGCATCATCACCTTGTGATTGAGTTTCTCGCCCGTGTTCATGACGAGAAACAGCAGGCCCGCCAAGAGGAAGAGGAACAGGACCATCAGATAGATGGCCTGGCCGCGCTCGTCCCGCTGGAACCGCACCCAGGCGCCCCCCCTGCTCCTTTTTTGCCGTTCGTTCCGCATTCGGCGTGCACCACCAACTTCGCCGGACCGCGCCCCGCAAGCGGGGCGGCTAAACGCAACGACGCCGCGCCGTCGCCGTTTGTCGTTTCGCCGTTCAATCCGCAATCCGAAATCCGAAATCCGCAATGCACCCGTCGGTTTCATCCCTTGCCCTCCGACGCCTTCTCCTTCTCCTGGATCAGCCGGTTCGCCTCCTGCTGAAGCGCCTGGACCTCGATCTTCTTCTTCTCGTCGTTCGCATACTTCCGCGCCAGTTCCAGGTACCCGCTGACGTTCCCCGGCTCGTTCTGGCTCAGGTAATACCTCGCCTGCGCCAGATACATGCCGTAATACCCCTCGTTAATGAGGTCCCGCACCTCCTGGGTGTCGCGCTTCTTCAGGGCATCCTGGAACACCTTGATGGCGTCCACGATCTTGCCCTGCGCCATCAGTTCCTTGCCGAGGTCCAACCATTGGTAGTGCGCCTGATCGTCCGTCAGCCGCGCCAGCA
Organism: Planctomycetota bacterium; assembly: GCA_026387035.1. NCBI lineage: Bacteria > Pseudomonadati > Planctomycetota > Planctomycetota bacterium. The sequence goes on along the minus strand of JAPLMM010000195.1, from coordinate 3,245 downwards.
GGTCGTTGACTTCCGGGGTGTCCTTCAGCGCCTTGGCCTGAATCAGGGGCGTCCGGGCCTCCTCCCACGCCCGCCGGGCGAGCGCCTCGCGCCCTCGTTCCATGGCGGCCTCGTATCGGGCCTCCGCGATCTGGCCCTGGATTCGCTTCGTCTGGGCGTCGCTCGGGTCGAGCAGTTTCAGGGCGTCCTCGTAACTGCGGACCGCCGGTTCCCACTGTTTCTGGGCCATCGCCTGGTCGCCCGCGCTGATGGCACTTGCGAGTTGCTCGGCCACGGCGGACCGCCGCTTCTCCTTCAGCGCTTCCGGATGCTGCGGATTGTATTGGAGCACTTCGGACCATTTTTTCTGCGCCTCGACGGACGCGCCCGCCGCCTTCAGCGCCCGCGCCTGCCCGGCCAAGTCCTCGGCCTTCGCGTTGTCCATCTTCTTTTTGACCGCCTCCGACGGTTGGATCGCCCGCGCCTTCGCGTACGCGTCCACCGCCTCCTGCCACTTCCGGTCCGCCGCAAACCGGTCGCCCAGCACCTCCAACCGGATGAAATCCTTGCGCTTCGTCACCGTCTGAATAAGTTCCACGACTTCCGGCGTCTCGCGGATATTCCGCGCCGCCTGGAAGAGCCGCACCGCCTCGTCCAGCAGGCCTTTCTCCAGGGCCGTCTTGCCCGCGAGCATCTTCTCTTGATACTCGCGGTTCACCTGCTTGTACTGGAGGTCGGTGATCCATTCCGCCAGGTTGACGCCGGCGTACTTGTCCGCGTCGGGGTAACTGGCCCGCAGTTGGTCCAGCAGGGCGATGGCCTCCTCGTACTTCTGGGCCTGTTCGGCGCGCTTCGCTTCCGCCACGCGCTGTTCGACGTTCCGCGACGCCGCCAGACGTTCCTGGAACCCGTGGCTCCAGTTGGAGGTGGCCCCGTTCTTCGCCGCCTCGTCCCACGCACGGTCCGCCTCGTCCCATTCCTTTTTCTGGAGCGCGTTTTCCGCCCGGGCCATCAGCGACTTCAGGTGCGCGTACACCGCATACGATTTCAGGTCCTCGTACTCGCGCTTGATCTTGTCGAATTCGGCGGCGGCCCGGTCGAATTGGCCCTGGTCGTACAGGACGTCGGCATCGCGGATCGCCGTCCGCGCCCGCTCCCGGATCCCCTCCCACCGATAGTAATTCCATACCAGCAGTCCCACGGCCAGGAGGACCAGCGGACCGCCGATGACGGCGCCATAGACGGCCGCCTTCTTCCACGTCAGTTTCGGCTGCGGAATCGGGGCCGTCTTTTCGACCACGGCCGGCACCTCGGCCCCTCCGCGGCCCGCCGGACCCTTCCCGGGCGCCCGCACGGCCGGCACCGTCGGCGCCGACGCCTCCGCCTCGATCTCCTTCTCCAACGTCTCGGAGTCCGTCAGCGAGACGCTCTTGCCCTGCACGTGCATCACGAAAATCCGCCGAAGCCAACGGATGATCTGCTCCGCCGACGCAAAACGCTTCGACGGGTCCTTCTCCATCATCCGGTCGACGATCTTCGAGATGAGCGGCGGCACGCCGGGCTGCACTTCCTTCAGCGACGGCGCCCGCAAGTTCGCGTTCGCGTGCCAGTGCATCCAACGCACCTGCTGCGCCCGCTCGTCGCGCAGCACGTCCTTGAACACCTCCGCGAACTTCTCCGGCCCCGTGAACATCTCGTACGCAATCAGCCCCAGACTGTACAGGTCCGCCCGCGGGTCCACCGGCGCCCCGGTGAACATCTCGGGGGCCATGTATTTGGTCGTCCCCATCGGCAGGCTCGTCCGGCCTCCCGAGTGGCCGATCAGCCCGAAGTCCGTGATCTTCAGCGCCCCGTCCCGCGCCATCATGATGTTCATCGGCGTCAGGTCGCGGTGCACGATCCCCTGGGCGTGCATCGCGCGCAATCCCAGCGCCGTCGACAGGAGCACCCCGAGGCCGGTCTGGAGCGGCACGGGCCCGCGGTCCATGATCGTCCGAAGCGTCGTCCCCTCCACGTACTCCATCACCAGGTACAACTGGTGGCCGTCCGCTTCGATCAACTCGTGCACGTTGACGATGTTCGCCTGCGACCCCGACAGGCGAGCCAGCGTCTGGGCCTCGGACCGGAATCTTTCGACGAACCGTTCGTCCTGCGCCAGGTGCGGCGCGATCTGCTTGATCGCCACGTGCCGGTCCAGCGACGGGTCATACGCCTTGTAAATGACCGCCATCCCGCCCACCGCCACCTGCTCGCGGACCTCGTACTTTCCGAGTTTTGCCCCGGGCTTCAGGCTGCCCGAGAACACCGCGTCGGCCATCGCTCCCTCGTTTCTTCCCCAACCCGCGGACGGGGCGCCCGCCCGTCCGCGCGCTAATCCTTCGGGTGGACCTCCGGCCCGCCCTCGTTCGACAACGTGCTGATCACCTTGATCTCGGTCGCGTAGGAGTTCCCCCGCCGGCCCGGCAAATCAAACTTGTCGCCCATCACCCGGTTCGCCACCGGAACCTCCAAGAGGAACGGGTACACGATCCGAAGGTGCAGGTCCTCCCAGTATCCGTAATCCATCCGCTCCGAGTGGAAGGGGCAGTACGGCACATACGTCCAGCCCCACTGCGTCCACGCGTCCTGGCGCTGATGCCGATACGGACAATCCGGGTCCGGATTCCCGTCGCGCCAGTGCTCCGGCTTCGCCAGCGTCAGTTTCGTGTACTTATTCGCATAATTGTATTGACGCCGAATCCGCTTGAACCACCACGGGTCGTCCGACCCGAAGAAGCCGAACAGCGTCCGCGTCTCGCCCTCGACCGCCTGCCCGCCGCCCGCGCCCGGCACCGCCTCTCCCCCCGTCTCCGCCTCCTCCAGCGGCCCGCTGACCGGCACCAGCGCCAGCACCGCCGCCCGGCGGATCAACTCCAGTTTTTCCGACGGCGGATTCCCCGCCCAGTCCGGGTTATACACCAGGTTCCTCAGTTCCTCCCCGATCTCCAACGGCACGACGACGACCGCCACACGCGAGGCCGCAAATCCCGAATAATGCACCACCATGTTCCCGTTAAAGAGGATCGCCGCCTGCGCAATCACCAGGAAGATCATCAGGGCGAACGGCAAAAGGAGGGTCATCTCGATCGCGGCCGTCCCGCCCTGGTCTGTCGCGATTCCCTTCCGCCCGACCGCCCACCCGCCGTTCGAGCCGCCCGCTTTGCGGGCGGTGACGTTCCCCGCCCTGGCACGTGCCACGCCGCGCACCCGCACCAGCACCATCGCCG
>JAPLMM010000194.1 GCA_026387035.1 Planctomycetota bacterium | reverse complement strand
GGCGACCGGCGCCCGGGCCGTCCCCATCTGGCAGACCACCAGTTACGTCTTCCGCGACACCGCCCACGCGGCGCGCCTGTTTGCGCTCGAGGAGTTCGGCAACATCTACACGCGGATCATGAATCCGACGACGGACGTGCTGGAGCAGCGCGTCGCGTCGCTGGAGGGCGGTGCGGCGGGCCTGGCGTTCTCGAGCGGCATGGCGGCTATCAGCGCCACGATCCTGACTCTGGCGCGCGAGGGCGACGAAATCCTCTCCACGACGCGCCTCTACGGCGGCACGGTGACGCTCTTCACGACGACATTGCCGCGCATGGGGATCAAGGTCGAGTATGTGGACAGCGACGAGGCCGACGCCTTCGCCTCCCGCATCACCGACCGCACGAAGGCGGTGTTCCTGGAGACGATCGGCAATCCGAAACTTTCGATCCCCGACCTTGCGGCCATTGCCGAGGCGGCCCATGCGCGCGGCGTGCCGGTCGTCGTGGACAATACGACCGCCACGCCCGCCCTCTGCCGGCCCATTGAGTACGGTTGCGACATCGTCGTCCACAGCCTGACGAAATACCTCGGCGGCCACGGAAACTCGATCGGCGGCCTGGTGGTGGACAGCGGCCGGTTCCCGTGGGACGGCGGGCGGTTCCCCGAGTTCGTCGAGCCCGACCCGAGTTACCACGGCCTCCAGTTTTACAAGACCTTCGGCGCTGTGACCTTCGCCATCCGCGCCCGCGTCCGGACGCTCCGCGACCTGGGCGGGTGCATCAGCCCGTTCAACTCGTTCCTCATCTTGCAGGGCGTGGAGACGCTCGGGCTGCGGATGGCCCGGCACTCGGAGAACGCCCTCGCCGTGGCGAAATTCCTCGAGAAGCACAAGAAGGTCGTCTGGGTCCTGTATCCGGGCCTGGCGAGCCATCCCTCCCATGACCGGGCCAAACGCTACCTGCCGAACGGCGCGAGCGGATTGGTGGGCTTCGGCATTAAGGGCGGCTTAGAGGCCGGGCGCCGGTTCATCGAGGCCTTGCGACTTTTCAGCCACCTCGCGAACATCGGCGATGCCCGCAGCCTCGCGATCCACCCGGCCTCGACGACGCACCAGCAACTGTCCCAGGACGAGCAGCGGCAGGCCGGCGTGACGCCGGACTTCGTCCGCCTCTCCGTGGGCCTCGAAACGATTGACGACATCCTCGCGGACCTGGACCAGGCCCTCGCGAAAGCGTAACGCGTTTAGCCGCCCCGCCCGCCACGGCGGGTAAACTTGCGGGGCGCGCTCTGTTCGGCAGGAGCGAACGACCCTTGGCGACCGACGACGACATTCCGGTAGCCGACGACAGCCGGCTCGGCGGCGCCCACAGCGCCGGCCTCGTCGAGACGAAATGCTTCACCTTTGCCGACCCACCGGAGGAACTCGAACTGGAGTGCGGCCAGCGCCTCGGGCCCATCACGCTCGCCTACGAGACCTATGGGGAACTTGCGCCCGCCAGGGACAACGCCGTCCTGATTCTCCACGCTCTCTCGGGCGACGCCCACGTCGCCGGATACCACTCGCGCGAGGACCGCAAGCCCGGCTGGTGGGACATCATGGTCGGCCCAGGAAAACCCTTCGACACCACGAAGTATTTCGTCATCTGCTCGAACATTATCGGCGGGTGCAAGGGCAGCACGGGCCCCTCGAGCCCGAACCCCGCGACCGGCCGGCCCTACGCGATGGATTTCCCGATGGTCACCGTCGGCGACATGGTGCGGACGCAGAAGAGGCTCATCGACCACCTGGGGATCGAGCGGCTTCTGTCGATGGCGGGCGGGTCGCTGGGCGGCATGCAGGTCCTCGAGTGGGCGGTCCGGTACCCCGAGCACGTGGCGAGCGCCATGTCCATTGCCGCCACCGCGCGCCTCAGCGCCCAGGGCATCGCCTTCAACGAAGTCGGACGCCAGGCCATCATGACCGACCCGAACTGGGGCACGGGCGACTACTACGGCCGAGAGCCGCCCAGGGCGGGCCTGGCGATCGCGCGCATGATCGGCCACATCACGTATCTGTCGGACGAGCAGATGCACGAGAAGTTCGGCCGGCGGCTTCAGGACCGCGAAACGGTCGGATACGACTTCAAGGCCGATTTCCAGGTCGAAAGTTACCTCCGGTACCAGGGCGACAGTTTCGTCCGACGATTCGATGCTAACTCATACCTCTATATCTCGAAGGCCATGGACTACTTCGACCTGGCGGCGAAGTACGGCTCCCTGGTCCAGGCGTTCGAGCGCGTCCGGGCCGAGTTCCTCGTCGTCTCGTTCACGAGCGACTGGCTCTTTCCCACGTACCAGTCGAAGGAGATCGTCCGCGCCTTGAAGGCCAACGGCGTGCCGACCACTTTTTTCGAGATCCCGAGCCGCTACGGCCACGACACGTTTCTCCTGCCGAACGAGCAACTGGCCGAAACCGTCACGGGGTTCCTGGCCAATGTCCAGCGCCGCGTCCGGTCGCCGGCGGGGAAGGGAGGGAGGCTATGATCTTCCCGCGACACGATCGGCCGGGAAAATTGCGGCTGGATTACGAACTGATTGAATCGCTCGTGCCCGACGGCGCGAAAGTGCTCGACCTCGGGTGCGGCGACGGCCAGTTGCTCTCGGAACTCATCGAGAACAAGCGCTGCGTCGGGCGCGGCATCGAGATCGACGAGCAGGCCGCTCTCGAATGCATCGGCCGCGGCGTCCCGGTGTACCAGGGCGACATGCTCGAGGGGATGAGTTTCTACACCGACGCGCAGTTCGACGTCGTCATCCTCTCGCAGACCCTCCAGCAGGCCCTCCGACCGCCAGAGGTCATCCGCGAGATGCTCCGCGTCGGACGCCGCGCCATCATTAGTTTTCCGAACTTCGGCCACTGGGCCGTCCGCCTGCAACTCCTCGGGACCGGACGCATGCCGCGATCCCACGCCCTCCCGTACCACTGGTACAACACGCCGAACGTCCACCTCTGCACCGTCAAGGACTTCCGCGAGTTCTGCGACCGCGAGAATCTGGAGCGCGTCCGCGAGATCTTCCTCTCCCCCAGCCAGCGGCGGATCGGCTCGGTCGGCGCCAACTGGCGCGCCGGCCTGGCGATCTTCCAGGTCCAGCGCCGCGGAACCTGAAAAATGGGGTCTGCCCCGCTTTGTTGAAAACATCCCTCTCCACCCTCCGGGGGGAGAGGGAGAACAAAAGCATGTTTTCAACAGAGCAGGTCTGACCCCATTTTTCGCCCTGGCCGACACCCTTCAGCGAGAAGCCGCCTTGGCCGATGAAGTGCGGGTGTCGCGGCGGGCGTGCAGTTGACCGAACAGGTCGTCGAACGAAAAGTTCCGGCCGGGGCAATGCGTGTCGCACACGTGGCCGTGGCCGATGATGTGCGCGTCGTCAATCCGGTAGCGGGCCGACAGCCAATCCACGAGGCCCGCGAGGGCGTCCATCTGGGCCCGGGTCGGGCGCGTCTTGTCGAAGTTTCCGACCAGGCAAATCCCGACGCCGACCTGGTTGTACTCCTCGCGGTTCCAGACCTTGGTGTGGGCGCCGTGTTTCTGCTTGGGCCACCGGCTTCCGATTTCCACGAGGCCGTCGCCGCTGTTCGTCCCGTTGCCGATGACGAAGTGGTACCCCAACTCGTCCCAGTGCCGGCCGTTGCGATGCCAGTCGTCGAAGACGGCCGCGGAGCCGCGGTCGCTCGCGCTGTGGTGAACGACGATCCATTGCCACGGCCGCTCCTCGATGGCGGGGAGCCAGCCGGCCTCGGCCGGGGGCATCGCGACCTCGGTCCGGCGCTGCTGGGTGTTGCCCGCCGCGGCGGGCGGCGCCGGGCGGGGGCCGGTCGGGGCGAGCGCGCGATACCGAAAGGCGTCGCGCGTCGGGATGGCCGGCGTGCCGGCGAGGCGGCTGCTGCCGCCCGTGCAGCCGGCGAGCACGGTTGCGAAGATTGCAACCAGTGCCGCGAAAGAAACCCTGCAAACCCCTCTCACCCTAGTTTCCTTCCTTGGCGTTCGCTTCTTTTGTCTTGGCCGACAGCCGGCGGCCCACTTCGGGCCAGGCGACGGATTCGCCCGGCGGCGCCCCCTCGGTTTCCGCGGGAGCGGTCACGGCCAGGACCCGGAGGCCGAGCGTCCCGGCCGCCTCGGCCAGCCGCCGCGAGCCGACCAGTGCGGCATCCACCTTCGGCCAGGTCCGCTTGAGCGAAGCGAGGCTTTGCGGTTCGGACTCCGGCTCGACCCACCAGGCGGGTCCGGGCGGCAGAGGGGCGTCGGCCAGTTGCCGGCGCATCGCCCCGTAGCGTCCCACGTCGGTCGCGACAAGGTAAACGAGTTGGCGGCCGAACGCAAGGCCTTTGAGCGTCTCAATCGCCTCCCGCACGATGCCGGACGGCCCGCCACCGGCCGAACGGTCGGTCGGCGGGAGGACCGCGCCGGCATCGACCCAGAGGACGCTGGTTTTGGGCGTCCGGACCCACACCGTGCCGGTCGCCCGCAGGCCGAGGGGTCCGGTCAGTTCCGAGACGAAAGCCTCGTACGGATACCGGCCTTCGGGCAGGCCGCCGAGGCGCGAGCCCACCGCGATGCCCTGTTTGTTAACCCATCCGGCGTCGACGTAGTCCTCGTGAAAGCGAAAAAAGATGGAGACCTGGCCCACGCGCTTGGCGTGGCGGAGATCCTCCAGGACGGCTCGGCCTCGGACGTGCTCGGGAGCGGGGACGGCCACGGCGTCGAAAACCGTCAGGCGCAGGTCCGTGGGCGATGCGGCCCGGCCGGCCAGGCCGCCCACGAGGAGAAAGACGATGAAGACCGCCATGACGACGGCCGTCGCGACGATGAAGACGTAGGCAAAATAGCGAAGCACGTCGGCGCCTCTTTTAGAGCCTCTAATGCTCTGTTGAAAACATGTTTTTGTTATCCCTCTCCCCTTGTGGGAGAGGGTAGGGTGAGGGGAAATTAAGGTTGCTGTGCGGCATCACCCTCACCCCTGCCCCTCTCCCGTCAAGGGAGAGGGGATAGGACCGGATGTTTTCAACAGAGCAAGCCTCTGAAACCCGCGTTCCCGCATATCGTGTCGGTCAAGGGGGAGGTCAATCTTCGACATTTCCGATCGACCGGAGGCGCGCGACGCGCTCCTCGATGTCGGGGTGGCTCGACCAGACGCTGCTCGTCGTGCGCCGCCGGCCGGAGGCCATCATCGGCTGGATGATGAAGAGGTGCGCCGTCGCTCGGCTGGCCTCGGGCATGGGCTCGGTGTCGGCGGCGAGGGCTTCGAGCGCGCGGGCGAGGCCTTCCGGATAGCGCGTCATGCGGGCGGCGGAGGCGTCGGCCAGAAATTCGCGCTGCCGCGACGAGGCCAGTTGAATCAGC
>JAPLMM010000193.1 GCA_026387035.1 Planctomycetota bacterium | reverse complement strand
ACCCCGCGGGGGAAGACCTTTTCGAAGTATTCGACGATGTAGCGTTCGGCTTTCGGGGGCGAGACGCGCCAGTACGTCGGGCACGGCGAGAGGATCTCCACCAGCGAGAACGCTTTCAAGTCCCGCTGGACGCGGAAACTTTTCTTGATGGCGTTTTTCGTGCGGATGATGTCGCGAGGGCTCCCGATGACGCACCGCTCGATGTAGGCCGGCTGCTCGAGCGTCGCCAGCATCTCCGAGACGCGCAAGGGGAACCCCTCGTTGACGATGCTCCGGCCTTTGGGGGTGGTGGTGGTTTTCTGTCCCGGCATGGTCGTCGGGGCCATCTGGCCGCCCGTCATGCCATAGACGGCATTGTTGATGAAGATGACGCTGATGGGTTCGCCGCGGTTGGCGACGTGGACGATCTCGTTGGTGCCGATGCCCGCGAGGTCGCCGTCGCCCTGGTACGAGAAGACTAATTTTTCGGGCCTCGCGCGTTTGATGCCGGCGGCCACCTCGGGCGTCCGCCCGTGGGGCGCCTCGCACGCGTCGATGTCCAGGTACTGATACAGGAGCACCGCGCAGCCGACCGGCGCCATCCCGATCACCTCGCCGCGCAGGTTCCACTCGTCGATGATCTCGGCGATGATGCGGTGGACGATCCCGTGGCCGCAGCCGGGACAGTAATGCGTCCGGTTCGCCAGGAGCGCTTTCGGGCGGCCGATCTTCAACTTCGGGCCTTTGTGCTCAACCATGAGGTCTCCCCGCATAGCCAGGTGACGCAGTAACGAAGTAACTCGGTGGCCCGATAGACGGCTTCGGCCAAGTCCATTGCCCTCTGCCAGACCAAGAGGTCACGGTACGTCCGGATGTCATTGGTCGGCCTGTCCGGGGCATTCTTCGGCCTTTTAACCACACGCCCATCGTCGGCACTCGCCACAACCCGCCCCCCTTCATGGAAAGATTTGGCCCGCCTGCGTCACTCCGTTACTACGTTACTTCGTTACTCGGTGAGAAAAACAAAAGCCTCCGCGCGCGTATCACTTCGCGCGAGCCAGAGCCCGAATGCGTGCGATGACCTCCGCCACTCCCGGCACGCCGCCGCCGCTCCTCCAGCACAGGTCCACCGGCCGCGGCGTCCCGTAGAGGGCCAACTTCACGTCCTCCACCATCTGCCCCCAACTCATCTCCACGACGAGGAACCTCGCCCCGCGCTTCGCCGCGGCGACGAGCGGCTCGGCGGGGAACGGCCACAAGGTAATCGGCCGAACCAGACCCGCCTTCACGCCCTCGGCCCGCGCGTGATGAACCGCGTCGCGCGCGATCCGCGCGCTCGTGCCGTAGGCGACGAGGACGATCTCGGCGTCGTCCACCTGGTCGGCCTCCCATCGCGGCAACTCTTTTTCCATGCGGAGATACTTTTCGCGGAGGCGCTTGTTGAACTCCTCGAGTTCCCCCGGCCGCCAGTAGAAACTCTTGACGATCCGCCGCTCGCGCCCCCCAGCGGCCCCCGTCAGGGCCCACGGATGGTCCTGGACCGCCGGCGTGTCCCTCATCGGGGGCAGCCGGACAGGCTCCATCATCTGGCCCAACTGCTGGTCCGTAAGGAGCAGCACCGGACATCGCCACTTCTCCGCCAGGTCGAACGCCTCGTACGCCAGGTCCAGCGTCTCCTGCACCGTGTGCGGCGCGAGCACGATGAGCCGATAGTCCCCGTGCCCCCCGCCGCGCGTCGCCTGGAAGTAATCGCTCTGGGCGCATCGGACGTCGCCGAGGCCCGGCCCGCCGCGCTGCACATTCACGATGAAGGCCGGGAGTTCCGAGCCGGCGAGGTAACTCAGCCCCTCCTGCTTCAGGCTGATGCCGGGGCTCGAGGAACTGGTCATCGCCCGACCGCCGGCGGCCGCCGCCCCGTGCACCAGGCTGATGGCCGCCAACTCGCTCTCCGCCTGGATGAAGACGCCGTCCACCTCCGGCATGCGGGCCGACATGTACTCCGGCAGGTCGTTCTGGGGCGTGATGGGATAGCCGAAATAGAACCGGCACCCGCCGCGGACCGCTCCTTCCGCCGCCGCCACGTTCCCCGTGATGAGGACCTTTTCTTCGGTTTGCGGCACGGTTGCCTCCCCTGAAAAAGGGACAAGAGGGCCTGTTATCTTAGGGGTCCGGCCTTCCCGGAGCAATGCGAAAACCCCCGAGGCGCCAGGCGCGGGCTCGCGAGCAACCGCCGCCGTTCGCTTGCCCGCCGTAGTCGCCGCCTCTGGCGACGAAGGCAGGAGCCGCGATCCTAAGGCGCCGCCCTGAGTCCCGGCGCGCCGGGACCGGAAGAGCCTGCCCTGAGCCTGTCGAAGGGTCGCGGTCACGTGCCCAATCACCGAGGTTCAACTTACGCGCGGCGACCTGTCCTCCGTAGCCCGCAGGGCGAAGGAGGATTGTGGATAACTTTTTGGAGGAGGTTTTGGGGGGTATTTTTGGGCGGTTTTTTATAACCCATAGGCCCTGGCGCTAGCGCCCGGCCGGCCACGGCACGAGCCGTACCCGTGCCAGGGGCGGTTTTTTCGGCGGAAGGGGTGCTATTGGTAAGATGGGCTAGCGCGAATTTTGACTTTTTTGGGGGTTTTTTCACGTTTTTGGTGCGGTTTTTACCGGTTTTTGTGCCCTTTTTCGCACTCTTTCCATCCATGCCATGTGCATACCTTTATGTTAATAACTTTTTT
>JAPLMM010000192.1 GCA_026387035.1 Planctomycetota bacterium | reverse complement strand
GCCGCGCCGCACTTCGCCAGGGCGTCCTCGATCCTCTTCAGGGTCAGCGTGGCGGCCGTGCGCGCGAGGTCCTCGGCCGTGTGAAGTTCGAGGAACCGCTGGTAGTAGGCTTGGGCGCGGCGAAGCATCGCGCCTTTGCTCACGGGTGTTGCCGCCTGGTCCGCGAGGCCGCGGTACCAGTCCCCCAGTTCCGTGCACGCCAACTCCGGCGCGTCCTCAACAGGCTTGGCGGCCGCGGGGACGTACTTCCGCGTCGCCTCGTCCAGGGTCTCATCGAGGAACTTCGCGGCCTCGGCGGGGTTGTCCATCTCCACAAGGTACAGCCGCACGAGTTCTTTCCTGGAGACCTCGTCCTTGGCATCGGCATCCAGTTTCGCCTTGAGCGCCGCAATCTGCTTCTCGACTCTCTGCCGGGGCGCCAGGTTCTCGAGCCGGGCCTGGAGGGCCGCCTTGTTCTCCGACCTGATGGCCGTGGCAACGGCGATCGCCTGGCGCAGGGTCAAGCCGGCGGCGTCAGAATCTCCTGCGGCCGTCTGGGCCTCGGCCAGCGCGCTCAGGGCAGCCATGACATCCTCGCCCGCCTTCGTCTTCGCCTCGCCGCGCTCTGCGGCGTACTGTTTCTGGTAAAGGGCGGCGTTCTTCCGAAGGCACTCCACCTTCTTCTCGGGACTCTTCCCGGCCAAGAGATCCATAGCAGCCGTCGCGGTCGCATACCCGGAGGCGTCCTTGGCGGCTAGTTCATAGGCCTTCTCGCACAAGAGCGACAGGAGCGCCGGCTGGTCCCCGGCCTCCTTCGCGTCCCCCAGCATCTGTTTGGCCAGGGCGACATCGTCGGCCGGCAACGGGGTCGCGGCGACGCGCTTGAGGTCCTCTCCGTAAATTTTGTTGAAGGTATCCGCGGCCTCGCCGGCCAGGACGGGAAGCGAACTGGCCAGAAGAATTGCCGCCGCCGCCGCCAGGCGACACGAAAGGTTCATACCATCCCTCCTCGGAGACACCACTACCGGATCCTGTGTGGCCATAGTATGCGCGCGGCCCGCCAAAGTCATCAGGAAAACACGCCATGAACGGATGCGCCTTGGCCGTCAGAAAGGTTGTGCCATGACCAGGAGGGAGGGCAGATCCCTTGCACCATGATGCATCGCCCAAGCCTCGCCGCCGTAAGAAGATGCGGTTCTATAAACCCGCAAACCCGCAGAAGGCGTTCAGGAAAGACGCCACCGCCGAGGTGTTCGGTTCGAAGTTTGTGCACTCACGCCAGCCAATGAAACGCATCGCGGCCCGTACGGGCCGCGATTCTCTTTCATCACCGCCCTCCCGGCGTCAGAGCCGCGCGATGGCGGATTTCAGGCGTTCGACGACCAGGTCCTGGTCCTTCTCCGTGAGGCGATTGTAGAACGGGAGGGCGATCGTCCGGGCGCTCACCTTCTCGCACACCGGGAAGTCGCCGGGCTTGTAGCCCAGGTCGCGGTAAAACGGCTGGAGGTGGATGGGGGTGAAGTAGTTGTTGCATCCGATGCCGTCGCGGCGAAGGCTTTCGAGGATGGCGTCGCGATCGCGCTGCGTAAACCGGTCGGCCAGGCGCACCACGAAAACGAACCACGAGAGTTCGCCGTCCTCGTACGGCGCGGGCAGGACCAGTTCTTCGACATCGGCGAGTTTCTCCAGATACCGCCGGGCGACTTCCGAGCGCATCCGGAGGAACTCCGGCAGGCGCGCCAGTTGCGCCAGACCCAGGGCCGCGTTGATGTCGGCGAGGCGATAGTTATAGCCGAGGCGTGCGTGGGCGAGCCAGCCGGCCCCGGCGTCGCGCCCCTGGTTGCGGAGGCTCGAGCAGAGGTCCGCGAACCGGTCGTCGTCCGTGACGATCATGCCGCCCTCGCCCGTGGTCATCTGCTTATTAGGGTAGAAGGCAAAGGTGGCGGCCCGGCCGAAAGTCCCGACCTTTCGGCCCTGGCAGGTGGCGCCGAGGGCCTCGCAGGCATCCTCGACGACGGGAAGGTCCTGCGCCTTGGCGACGCGCTCGACTTCGTCCATCGGCATGGGCCGGCCGAAGATGTGGACCGGCAAGAGGAGCCGGGTGCGGTCCGTGACGGCCGCCTCGAGTTTCGCGACGTCGAGGTTCCAGGTCGCCTCGTCGATGTCCACAAAGACCGGCCGGGCCCGCTCAAAAAGGGCGCAGTTGGCCGACGCGACGAACGAGAAGGGGCTCGTGATCATCTCGTCGCCGGGCCCCAGGCCGATCGCCCGGACGACGACGTGCAGGCCGCTCGTGCCGGAGTTGACGGCCACGGCGCGCCGCACACCGAGATAGTTGGCAAACGCCTTCTCGAATTCCGGGACCTTCGGACCGAGGCTGAGGTGCGGCGTCCGCAGGACGCCGACGACCGCGTCAATGTCCGCCTGGTTGATGTCCGGCCGGGAGAGCGGCACACGTTCTTTCGTCATCGAAGCCTCCTCCTATTTCTACAACGCTATCTCAACGCAGAGGACGCAGAGCACGCAGAGAACGGCAAAGATAGGGGAACGGCAAACAGCATGCTTTGTAAGCCGTTGTTTACACACTCCTCCCTCTGCGGTCGGAGTTTACCCCGTCGGGGCGATCTCTGCGTTGAAAAAGAGCGCTACCACGTGATGCGTTTGCCCTGGACGTCGGCCTCGGGCTCCAGACGGAAGTAACTCAGGACCGTCGGCGCCACGTCCATAAGGTGAAGCCCCTCGAGGCGGCGACCTCCGCCGGGCCGCGCCGGGTCGCGCAGGACGAACATGCCGTGGTAATCGTGATTGGCGTCATCGGGCCCGGTGTCGTTTTCGAAGGTGTGGATCCGGCCGGTGCCGACCTGGCCGACGCTGCGCCAGTCGAGGTCGCCCCAGTACACGATGAGGTCAGGCGGGACGCCGGCGACGGTGCGGTAAATCTCCTGCGGCTTGAGGGCGCGTGTGCCGATGGGCCGGCCTTTGTGGTCGGGGATGGCCTCGAGGGCCGCCTTCAGTTCGTCGCGGACTTTCTCATAATCCGCGGGCGAGATGATACCCTGCGGCTCCCGTCCCTGGACGTTCATAAACACGCGGGCGTAGTATCCGCCTTCGCCCCACGCGCGGGTGCGCGACCAATCGATCTTGCACTTTTCGAGCGGGGTCGGCTCGCGGGGCGGCTCCTGAAGGACCAACCAGCCGTTCCGGATGAGCCACTCGTTGACGCAAATTCCGCCGTCCATCTTCTTGGCGCCGTGGTCGCTCGCGACGAGGACGACGCATTCAGGACCGAGGACGTCCAGCAGTTCGCCCATTCGGGCGTCCAGGTAAACGTGGTAATCGCGGATGCAGTTCTCGAAGGGGTTGCCCGGCACATACTTCGGGTGCGTCGGGTCCGTGTAGGACCACAGGCCGTGGTAAACCCGGTCGGGCCCCATTTCGACCATCATGAAGAAGTCCCACGGCCGCGTCTGGACGAAATGGCGCGCCAGGCGGAATCGCTGCTCCGTCATCTTGTAGCACTGGTCGAGGATGTACTGCTTGTCGTCGGTGCGAAAACCTTTGACGTCCAGCAGGTAGTCTTCGCCGAGGAAGTCGGCGATTTCGTCTTTCAACTCGGGTGGGTGGGTGTACTGGCTCTTGGTGCTCGGCGTCAGGAAACAGGTGATCATCTCGCCGTCAAAGGGCTTCGGCGGATACGTCTGAGGCACGCCGACGACGATGCTTCGGAGGCCCTCGCGGCTGAGGCGTTCCCAGATGCGTTCGCGTTGGACGGCCAGGCTGGTGGCAAACGTCAGGCCGTCGTATGTGTAGTCCTTCCGGTTGCGGAACCCGTAGAGGCCCAGCGTTCCCGCGTCCACGCCCGTCGTCATGCAGGTCCAGGCCGGGACGGTAATCGGCGGGTCGCAACTCCGCAGCCGGCCGTACACCCCGCCTTCGACGAGGCGTTTGAGATTCGGCAAATCGTCCAAGTACCTGTCGAAGACCAACTGGGGCGTGGCACAATCCAGGCCGATGACCGCCACTTGGCGTTTCTCAGGCATTTGAAGCATCCGTATCTGAAGGTTCCGTGCACCGGCGCGAGAACCGCAGGCCCGCCCACCGCGTCGGTCGCGCCTCCGTTAGTTTACCGCGCGGACGGCCTCGCCGCGACCTTCCACCAGGGCGCGAAAGGCCGGCGTGAGCGATCGTTTCGGAGAGGGTTTCGTCAACCGCCCCCGCCGGCGCCCGCGCCGCACGCTGACGACCTTCTCAATCGAGGTAGCCGAGAGCACGGAGGCGTTTGCGGATGAGGTCCACTTCCTGCTCGCTGAGGCCTTCGCGGCGTTCCACTTGGCCTCCCGCCACCAAGTCCCGCATCACAAAAACGATGAACTCGGTGACCGAGCCGAAACCGGTGCCCCCGATCACGGTTTGCAGCCTCCGGTACAATACCCTCGGTATCTTGATCGTAACCTTGTCCCGTCCGGTAACCATCGGGGTTCCCTCGCAGGTGTGCCGGAGCGTTCACAGACTCCAATCACACTCCAGAAAGGATACCGATGAAAGCCCTTCTGTCAACTCCGGCGTGGCACAAAGTGGGTCCGGCCTGAAGGCTAACGCGCGTAAGACTTTGCCGGAGAAGGACTTGCACTCTTTCCGATCCAGGCTTTTTTGGTGCGAAAAAGGCCTTAAGGTACCCGGCACACCGCCCCTATTTCGGGCAAGAAAGCGATTCCAGAAGCCCTGCCAGCCCGTCAAGCGAAGAAACTGTCGCGGCCACCAGCCGAGGCTCCGATAGGGGTGCATCCCCATACAGGCCGCCAGGCCGACGAACCCGGATCGAGGGCCGCCAGCCCGCTGCCGCCGGACCCTGGAAATCCTTGGACGGATTGTCCGCGACGTAGATGCAGGCTTCGGCCGGTACTCCCAGGCATTCGGCAAGGTCGCGGAAGGCGCGGGGATGAGGTTTGCGGTACTCGCGGCCGAAGGCCTCGGTCAGCACCACCGCGTCCAGCCGTTCGGCAAGGCCCAGGGCATCGACCTTGACCTGTTGGGCGTCGAGCGGCCCATCCGAGATAAGGCCCAGATGGAAACCGCGCGCCCTGAGATCCGCCAACGCGCGGTCGGCGTCGGGGTGGAGGCGAATGTCCGGTCGAACAAAACCGTAAGGTGAGCGGTGGGAGCGGTAGATGCCAACGAGGTCGCGGATGAGTTTCTCGGAGGGCTCAACGCCGAACGCCTCGAGGACGTGATTGAAGGTCCGCCCGCGGACGCCCGCGTCGAAGGCCGCCTCGAGACCCGCCGCGACCGGCTGGTCAACCACACCGGCCCGAACGAGGTACGCGGAGACGGCGCGAAAACCGCTGCGCACGAACGCGCGCTCGGGGTAGAGCGTATCGTCCAGATCGAAAGCCACAAGCGAGATGGCGGCCAAGGTCGGGCTCGTCCTGCGCGAGGTCCGCGGCTACCCCTGGAGGCGTGCCAGGCGGAGGAACTGGTCGGCGCGTGCGAAGTCCGGCCGCAGATGAAGGACTTCGGCCAACTCGTCGGCCGCGTCCGCATAACGACCGCTGAAATAGTACACGTAGGCCAGGAGGAATCGCGTGTCGGCGACCGTCGGCCTGAGTTCGACCAGGCGCTCCAGGTCCGCCACCTGTCGCCGATATTCACCCTCGTCGCCGTAGAACTCCTGAAGGCGAAATTCGTAAAGCCCCCAAGCGGGTTCCAGCGCGAAGGCTTTCTCCAGATACCGTATGGCCGAACGGTACTCGCCGTTGGCGAAGGCCGCGTGAACAAGGGCGAAGAGGGAAAACGGGTCTTCGGGCCTGTCCTTATGGGCGGCGCGGTACTCCTCGTCCGCCTGCGAGAACTCGCCCATGAAGAATCGAAAATCCCCGAGCCGCATGTGGTCTTCATACGACTCCGCACCCGTCTGAAGGACGGTGACGAGGCGAGCCCGGTCCTCGGGACTGAGCGGTTCTTCCTCGAGGCCTGTCAATTGTTCGGTCACGCGGCGCAGCGCCGAGAGCGTCGGCCGACGCACCGTTTCATCGACCGCGCCGGCCTTCAGGCGTGCGAGCAGATGAGCGGCCGCTTCGTCTTTCGGGGCCCATCGGGCCAGGCGCTCCTCGGCCGCCGACCATCTCCCCTGAAACAAGTCCACGTAAGCCATCAGGAAATTCAGGTCGGCGTTGTCGGGCTGGAGGGCGAGTTGAGCCTCGAATTCCGCCCGGATGTCGGCCAAGTCGCTCGCGTTCGGGAAAATGTCCTGGAGGTTCGACCCCGTGATGTGCAGGTTGTCCGGCCAGCCCGGGGCCAGCGTGAGGGATTGCCTCGCCTCGGCGGCGGCCTGGCTCAGCCGGCGGCCGGCGATCAATGAAAGCGCCAGCGCGCGCCGCCGCGTCGCGCTGGTCGCATCGCGGTTCACAAGGATTGTCCATACGTCGACGGCGGCGTCGTAACGGGCGTTGTTGAAGAGGTAATTGCCGAGGGCGGCCAACTGGGGATCGTAGAACTGGTCGAGGGTCACCCCGGCCGGCAGACTCCGGGCGAAAAGCAACGCCTCGGCCGTTTCCAGGAAGCGCGCCTCGCCGAGGCTCTGCTGGACCTCGGCGGTGAAGGGGGCGAGGAAAAGTTCCCGGTCCACGGCGCCGCTGCCGACGAGGTCCATCCGCGAGAAGAAACCGTAGCCCAGTTGCGGCTGGTCCTGGAGTGGAAATGGGCACATCCACTCCCGCAATCCGACGCGGAGGGGACCGAGGCTCGTTTCCTGAAGGTCGCGAACACGGCCCGAGAGGGCCAGCATGCTCTCCCGCAACTTGGCAAACCGCGCGCGTTTTTCAAACTGAAGCGAATCAATGGTGCGGAACCGGATCTCGTAACTGGGCGGCACGCCTGGGCCCGGCGCGTTGGCATGCCAGGTGACCGGCCGCCAAGCGTCGGACAATGAAACACCGCCCGTTGGGCCGTAGCCGGCGTACCCTTGCCCGCCTACGGGGGCAGCGAACTGCCCGGCCGTCGCGTATTGCGAGCCGTAACCACCCAGCGTGTATCCCAAGCGTTCGCTTGGCAGGATACGCGTGCTGCCGACAGAGCCGACACCCCTAAGACCTTGCGCCTGGAGCGTCCTGGCGGCCACAAAAGCCAGAAACGCGGCCCCAACGGCCATACAGAGCATCTGGTTCCTCATCCACTGTCGCATTCGTTCCCATGACCTCCGATACTCATTATCCTCGCGCGAGGGCATTTAGGCAAGCCCCTGGCCGCCTCCGCGTCCGGCCCGTTTTCGCAGAAGATAGCGGTCGGCCGCAGCCTTTTCCTCCGGCGTCATGCGCAAGAACCCGAGCCGCCAGACGACCACGAGGCAGACCAGCGCGATGCCCACGTAAAGGACCATCGCGTAGCGGCCCCGCATGTACAGGATGAGCATCCCGGCGACCGCGAGCGCC
>JAPLMM010000191.1 GCA_026387035.1 Planctomycetota bacterium | reverse complement strand
ATCGTCAAGGGCCTCGTTATCCTGGCGGCGGTGTACGTGGACGTTCGCCGCGCCAAGTAACGGCCCGGGGGGTAGGCGCAGGCGGGGAGGGGCAGTATCCTGTAGGCTGAACGGCCCGGCGGCGGAGCCGGGCAGCGCTATCTGGGGAATCCCGGATAACAGGGCATGGCGGGCGCCAAGCGCCTGCCGCACACGGATGACAAGCCGAGGAGACCTGCCATGACACGTGCGCACTGGATCGTCGTTGCCGTGCTGCTTACGGGCCTTCCCCTGTGGGCTGCCGAGGAGAGGGTCGTGTTCGAAGACCGTTTTGACGGGAAACTTGGCGAGGGATGGAGTTGGCTGCGCGAGAACCCGCCGGCGTGGAAAATCGCCGATGGGGCCCTCGAGATCCGCGTCGAGCCGGGCGTCGCCGGCACCGTCAAGAACGCGCTCGTGCGCAAGGCCCCGGACCGCACGAAGGGGAAGGTGGCCATCGACGTGACCGTGACGTTCACCGCGCCTCCGACGAACCAGTTCGAGCAGGCCGGCCTGACGTGGTACAACGACGGGAAGCCGGTGTTCAAGTTCGTCCACGAACAAATCGACGGGAAGACCTATATCATCCCCGGCAAGATTGCGGCCCCAGAGAAGACGGTCCAGTTGAGGCTGATCGTGACGGCCGGCAAGTACACCGCCCAGTTCCGCCCCGACGCCAAGGGCGAATTCAAGACTGTCGCCGAGGGCAACCTCCCGACTGGCGCGGACGAGAAGGTCAGCCTCCAATGCTACCAGGGCCCGCCGGACGCCGAGCACTGGGTCCGCTTCGACGATTTCCGGGTCGTGCAGCTCGCGGAGGGAGCGACGGAGGCGGGCCTCTGGCTGAGCAAAGACAACGGCTCGACCTGGTCGGCCCAGGCCGGCCTGCCCTTCGCCAACGCCCAGCGAGTGACCTTTGACCCGGCCGACGAGAACGTGATCTACGTTACGACCTTCGGCGGGAGCGTCTGGCGCGGACCCGCATCAGAGTAGAATGGTTCGAGTTGGCGGCTTTGTCAGCCCGCTTCGCGGGCTCTGGCAAAGCGGGCAAGGTGCTGGGGCGTACTGCTCAACCCGCCCCAACCCGCCGGGGCGTGGTTAGCCTCGAAGACCTTCCGTAACGTTGGATCATACGGCGTCAGGGCCGTCCAGAGCACGCCTGGGGTCTTTGCCCAGCGATTGTCCGGTTCGCCCCCGTCGATCCGTTGGAACTTGGCGCCCGGGACCTGCTTGTTCCACATGAAGTCACGATTGGTGGCGATGAGCCGGTCGATGTCTTCCTTCGTGAACGTCAGGCCGTGCTCATACGCCGTCACGATGCCTTCGACGTCAATGGCGTAGTACCCGCCGTTGGGATGCACACCCACCCAGTGCTTCAGGGATCCGTCCGGTTTCCTGTCCCACGGCCCGCCGGGGTCCCAGTAGTTCCAGACGAAGTACTTGCCGTCCTTGCTGGGCCTCATGCGAGACTTCATCACCCGCCACCACTTCTCGGCCCGCTCGCGGTAGACGGGTTTCCTGGTCACGTCGTACATCGCAATGAGCCAGGAGGCGACCAGATTCTGCTTGTTGGCCGGCAAAGTGAAGCCATCGGTGTTTCTACGATCATAGCCTTCGGTCCACTTGCCCGTCTTTGGGTCGAGGCCGAAAGGCGGCACCACCCATACCCCGCCTTCCTTGACCTCGCGCCAAGCGCCGCGCTTGTCCCATTTTTCGAAGATCTGCTCGGAAAGTTTGATGTACTCCTCCGCCTTGCGGCCGTATTGGTCCTTCAGAGCCGGCGTCTTCCGGATCTTGCCTGCTATCAACACCATCGGGCGGAGCATCATCGCCTCGCCCAGTTCGTTGTCCGTGTCGAAGTCCTTCACGGCACTGGTGCTGGCGCCGGCCGCCTTGGGCCAGCCTACGTACCCATCAGGCTCTTTCACCCCGCGTTTGACCACGGCGTCGGACCAATCGATCAGCAGGTCGATCCACTTGCGGTCGCCGGTGGCCAGGTAGCCATAGGTGAACCCGTTCAGGAACGGGCTGACCAGCCAGCCGATCTCCTCGCCCATTTCCTTGTCGCAGTAGCGGTTGCGGGCGTCGTCGATGATATT
>JAPLMM010000190.1 GCA_026387035.1 Planctomycetota bacterium | reverse complement strand
GCCGACAAACTCTACGTGATGCAGTGCGACCTGGGGCCGGACCTCGGCACGCGGCAACTGGTGGCGGGCCTTAAGCCTTACATGCCGCCCGAGGCCCTCAAGGACAAACTCGTGGTCGTCGTGGCCAACCTCGAGCCCGCGACGCTGCGGGGGCAGCGGTCCGAAGGGATGCTCCTGGCAGCCCAGGACGGCCCGAAGGTCGTCATCCTCACGACGGCCGAACCCGTCGCGCCCGGCGCCAAAATCCGCTAGCGAGGTCCATCGGGTTGCGGCCGTCAGGCTCTACCTCGACCTGGGGTTCGAGCCGGACTTCACCGCTGCGCCCGACATGGACCGCCGATGGGCGACGGCCCGCGAGAACCTGCACCGCGCGGCTGGACCCTAGCCGGCGGCACCGGACCAGACGGAATAGGCGAGAAACGCCACATATCAACCGACCAGAATAGCCCCTTCCAGCCGCGCCAGCACGACGATGTCCACGCCCAAGCCGTTCGACAGCATCCGCATCTCCCCATTGGGGCGTCCAAGCGCGGCCACTTTAGGCGGCGCGCCGACCAGCGTCAATCGCAGCCGAAAAATACCCCTGGGGTGTTTTTCGGGGTTCTGGTAGAATCCCCCCGCACCGCCCGCGAAAGGCGAAACCATGGGGCACCCGCGAATCTTCATCAGTGCCGGCGAAACGAGCGGCGACTTGCACGGCGCCAACCTCGTCCGCGCCCTTCGGCGTCTCGCGCCGCAGGCCGAACTCGCCGGCCTCGGCGGCCCGAGGATGGCCCGCGCAGGCCTCAGGCTGCTCGAGAATACCAGCGACTTCGGCGTCATCGGCCTGGGGTTCCTCGGCAGCGCATCGAGGTATCTGGCCATCCTGAGCCGGGCGGACCGCTTCATCGGCCAGTGGCGGCCCGACGTCGTCGTCACGATCGACTGCCCGGGCTTCCACTTCCTTCTCGCCAGCCGCGTCCGCGCCCGCCGCATCCCCCTCCTCTGGTACATCCCGCCGCAACTCTGGGCCTGGGCCCCCGGACGCGTGCGGAAACTTGCGCGGCGTTTCACCCACGTCGCCTGCGTCCTGCCACACGAGGAAGTTTTTTTCCGTGCGCACGGCGTGCCGGTCACGTTCGTCGGCAACCCGGTGGTGGACCACCTTCTGAATACGCCGCTCGACGCGGACTTCATCCGCTCCCTGCGGTCGGGCCCCGGCGACCGGGTGGTGGCCCTTCTGCCCGGCAGCCGCCGCCAGGAGGTTCCTGGCATCCTCGCGCGGGAACTGGCCGTCGCGCGAGCCCTCGAGGCGCGTCACAGCCCGTGTCGGTTTGTCCTTGCGCTGGCGGACGCCGTTCACCGGCAGTGGACCGACGCGCTCATCGCGGCGTCCGGCCTCCAGGTCCGGACGGTCGCCGGCAAGACCCACGAGGTGCAGAGCGCGGCAGACCTGGCACTGGTGGCCTCCGGCACGGCGACGCTCGAGACGGCCTTCTACGGGACGCCGATGGCCGTCTTCTACAACATCACGTGGGCCCAATGGCATCTGCTTGCCCGCTGGTTCGTGGGCGAACAACCCCTGAGCCTGCCCAACGTGCTGGCGGGTCGGCGAATCGTCCCCGAATTCATGCGCGACATTGCCCCGGGGCCCGACATGATTGCCGAGATCGAGCGCCTCCTGGTGGACGAG
>JAPLMM010000189.1 GCA_026387035.1 Planctomycetota bacterium | reverse complement strand
GCGAAGGAATCGTTCCAGGAAATCCTCCAGATTGCTGACGCCCTCGTGCCCGGCCACGACAACCTGTTTCTGTGCCGGACGGGCGGGGGGTTGGTCTGACGGCTTGAATCCCGCGCGGTTCGTTCTACAATTGACACGGCAATGAAGAGCGAGGAAGGCGGGTCGAGGCTGCGGGAGGGCTGCGAACCCGCTCGACAATTCGCCGGATCCATCCTTCGTGAGGGCACGCCGCGAACGGGCCGCAGGGTCCGCGAGCGGCGCGGGGGTCGGCCATGGTAGAGGTTCTGTCGGCGTTTTCCTTCCATCTGGCGGCGATGGCGCTGCTGCTCGGCGCCTCGGCGTTCTTTTCGGGGTCCGAGACGGCCCTGTTCTATCTTTCGCGCGACCAACTGCGTCGGTTCCGCACTTCGGGAAACCCGCTGCGGTCACTTGCAGCGCGGCTGATGGACGATCCGCGGCAGGTGCTGGTGACGGTGCTGTTTGGGAACATGACGGTCAACGTGGGCTTTTTTGCGATGAGCGTGATGCTGGCCCACCGGATCGGCGAGCGATTTCCGGGACAGGCATGGGGGTGGCGGGTCGGCATCTTCATCGTCGCGCCGCTGCTGGTGATCGTGTTCGGCGAAGTGACGCCGAAGAGCCTGGCCGCCACGATGCCGGCGCGGATCGCGCCGTGGGTCAGCCTGCCCTTGACGCTCCTCGGTTGGGTGGTCCTGCCGCTGCGCATGGTCCTCGGCTACGCGGTAGTGGGCCCCCTGCAGCGTCTGATCACGGGGCGGCGGCCCGTCCCGCGGGCCCTGGTGACGACGGACGAACTCCAGGCTATCGTCGAGGTGTCGGAGCGCGAAGGGGCCGTCTCGCGCGACGAAAGCGAGATGCTCACCGAAGTGCTGGAACTGGCGGAACTCAGGGTCCGCGAGGTCATGAGGCCGCGCGTCGAAATCGTCGCCTGCGACGTTCGGACGCCGACGGCCCGGGTGCTGGACCTCTTTCGCCGGTCGCGCCACACGAAGATCGTGGTGTACGAGGGTGGGATTGACGAGGCCCGCGGCGTCGTGTACGCGAAGACGGCGTTCCTGAACCCGGACCGTCCGCTGGCGGTCCTCGTGCGGCCGGTGCATTACGTGCCGGAGACGAAAACGGTCGAGAGCCTCCTCCAAGAGTTCCGGGCGAAGCGGATTCAGTTCGCCCTCGTGGTGGACGAATACGGCGGCGTGGCGGGCCTGGTGACGCTCGAGGATTGCCTCGAGGAGATCGTCGGCGAGATCGAGGACGAGACGGACCGGCCCGGCCCGGAACCCGTCCGCCGGCTCGGCCCCGCGGAGTACCTCCTGGCGGGGAACCTTTCGATCCGCTCGTGGGCGGACCTGTTTGACCAGGACCGGCCGGACGTCGGCGGCCGGTACTCGACCGTCGCGGGGTTCGTGACGAGCCTACTGGGGCGCGTGCCCCGGCAGGGCGACACGGCCACGTGGCAGAACCTGGAGTTCACGGTAGAGGAGGTTCACCGGAGGCGCGTGATGCGCGTCCGCCTCCGCCTGCTTGACGCGGCCGGCGGCGCGCCGAGCGAGGAGCCAAACGCCTGATGGAAACGCTCCGGATGCTCCTGGTGCGCTTCGGGCCGTACTTGGCGGCGCTGGCCGGCATCCTGGTGGCGGCGGTGGCCAACGGCATGGAGACGGGCATCTACCGGCTGAACCGGATCCGCTTGCGTCTGCGGGCCGAAGCCGGCGACCGCCGCGCTCGCACCCTCGCCGGCCTCCTGGGCGACGTGCGGGGCCTTATCGTCGTCTGCCTGGTCGGCTACAACGTCGGCGTGTACGTCACGACGGCCTTCGTGACGACGCTCGTCGAAGGCGCCGGGTGGGCTCAGGGTCCCGTCGGCGTCGAGATTTTGGCGACGGTGCTGCTCGCGCCGATCTTTTTCGTCTTCACCGATGTGACGCCGAAGAGCATCTTCACCTACGAGGCCGACCGGTGGATGTACCGCCTGGCGGGCCTGCTGTGCGGGGGCTACGTCGTGCTGCGGTCGGTCGGCCTGGTGCCGGCGCTCAAGGGCGCGAGCACGCTGGTGCTGCGGATTGCCCACGGCCGGGAGGGCGCCCGCGCCAACCCGTTCCATCCGCGGCAGCGCCTGCGGGCGTTCCTGCGCGAGGGCGCCGCCGAAGGCGTCATCACGGGCTACCAGGATGAACTGGTGGAGCGGGTGCTGGCGCTGCGCGAGCGGCAGGTGCGAGACGTTATGATCCCGCTGGCGCGCGTCACGGCCGTGGAGGCCTGCATCGGCCGCGAACAGTTTGTCGAACAACTGCGCGCCCACTCCTACAGCCGGTTGCCCGTCTGGGAGGGGCGGAAGGACCACATCGTCGGCATCGTGCACATCAACGACGTCCTCGGCGCCGAATCCGGGCCGTTCGACCTGGCGCTCGCGATGACGCGCCATGTGGTCGAGGTTCCTCCGGAGATGCCGGTCGGCCAGGCGATGTTCCGGATGCGCGCCGCCCGGTCGGCCATGGCCGTCGTCCGCAACACGCGCGGGCGCGCCGTCGGGATCATCACGATCAAGGACCTCGTCGAGGAAATCGTGGGTGAACTGGCGGCCTGGTGAGCGGGAAAAAGAGGACAGGAGTCTTTTCCCAGCACTGGCGGACGAGCCACCAGCCGGCCACGGCACGAGCCGTAGCCGTGCCAGGGTGCCACCCGTTGCGGAAAAGGCTCCTGTCCCTCTTTTTCCACGCCCGGCACCGTTGATGTCCGCCGCCTTAACTTTTCGGTTGAGCGTTGCGTCGGCGGCGCTATAATCTGGGCTCGCCTTCTCGTCGCAGGAGACGCCGGATGCGTGGCGTATGGATCCTGGCTTTGGCCCTCAGTCTGTCGGCCGCGACAGCGCGGGCCCAGACCGCTCCCGAAGAAGAGATCGGGAACCCGCTCGGGCTGACACAGGCCCAGCGCGAGGTGCTTCTTCAAGTGTTTCGCCGTCACGTCTTCGCCGAGCCGGCGGCGGCGCCCGAAGGGTCGCTCGGCGTCCGTCTGGAGCCGACCGTTCCCGGCGGGTTCTACCGTCTGGACACCGACCTGCCGCCGAGGCTTCGCGTGACCATCCGGTCGCCCGGGTCGATGGAACCGGTGCGGCTCCAATACCGGGCGGAGGATTTCTACGGCCGGAAAGTGGCCGAGGGGACCCTCGTCTCGGCGGTGCCGGATGCCGCCGGCACGGCGACCGCGAATCTTGTGCTGAACGAACTGAAACGGTTCGGCTATTACCACGTGGTGGTGACGGCGACGGCGGGCGATCGGAAGGCTGGGGCGGCAAGCGGCATCGTTCTGGTGCAGCCGGCCGACGAGACGCCTCAGCCCAAGAGCCCCTTCGGTCTCGTGGCGCCGGGGGGGGCGGCTTCCGGCGACCTGGCGGAAGTCTGCCGCCGGCTCGGCGTGAGGCACGTCGCGCTGGATGTTGTGGACGGCCGCCACGTCGCCAACCTTCCTTCCGTCGGCGAAGTTCCGGAGAACTGGAAGCCCGAGTTTCAGTGGGCCGGCCCTGATCGTGAACTGAGCGCCGCCGTCGGCCCCGGAGCCGTGCCGACCGGCGTCGTCCGCCTCAGCCCGTCGGGCCGGGATCTGTTCGGCGTGCCGGGGCTGTTCGGGTTTGTGTCGGTTGCCTGCATGCAGCACTACGCGTCGCAGGTCGGCGAGTGGCAACTCGGCCGCCCGTCCGACCTGGGCGCCCTTTCGCCCGAGGTTTACCGCGGGCGGATTCGCGAGGCGATCGACGCCGTGCGCCGAAGCGGAGCGGCCGCGTCGCTCTGGGTGTCGGCCACGCCGAAGCAACTGGTGGACGTTCTGACCGAAGGCCCGGCTTTGGCGGGCGCCGACGGCGTGAGTCTGGTGCTTGATGCCGGGGCCCGGGCGCCGAACCTGCGGAGCGGGGCTTACCGGCGGAGTTTGGACTATGCGCGGCAAGTGGCGAAGCGGATGGGCGTCGGGCGCGTCGCGGTCGGCGCGACGGGCGACGACCCTGCCGCCGTCACGCCCCAGCAGCAGGCCTGGAAACTCGTGACGCGCCACATGATTGCGGTTGCGGAAGGGGCCGAACGCGTCTTCGTGTCGTCGGGCGAGGGCGCTCGGACGCCGACGGCCAGCGCGGCAGCGTACGCCTGGATGACGCACCTCTTGGCGGGCGGCAAGTACGAGGGCAACCTCTGGCGCGACGTCCCGCTCCTGGAGGCGCACCTCTTCTCGACCCCCGAGCGCGAAGTGGCCGTCGTCTGGTCGTGGATCGGCCCGAACCCGGCTGAGCCGGAGCAGGGGACCCTCGTCTTCGAGGAAGGCACGCGCCTGGAGGCGTGGGATGTCGTCGGCCGGCCCATCGGCATCTGGAAAGGGCCTCGCTTCGTCGTCCCGTTCGGCGAGGCGCCCGTGTACATCACGAGCAAGTATCCGCAGACGGGTTTTCTGCGCGACCGATTGCGGCGGGCGGACGTCGTCGGCCTGGAACCGGCGACCGTCTGGATCGAGAGCGTGGCGCGCGGCTCTCTTCCCGGCCGGGTCCGCGTCTGGGTCTGGGTCCAGAGCCAGCGACCGTACCGCGCGGACGGCCTGGTGGGCCTCCTGGTCCCTGCGGGGTGGCGATCCCGGCAGGCGAAATACGGTTTCGGCCTCAACCCGGGCGAGGCGAAGGAGTTTACGTTCGAGTGCGATGTCTCGGAAAAAGCAGGAGCCGGGCCGTATGCTATCGAGGTCGCTGCCACCATGGACGACACCTGGGTGCGAAGGACGCAGTACGTCCAGTTGGCCCAGACGCCGGAGCGGACAATCACCGTCGGCGACGGCCTGCTGAACTGGGACGGCATCCGGCCGGTGC
This sequence comes from Planctomycetota bacterium, assembly GCA_026387035.1. Lineage (NCBI taxonomy): Bacteria > Pseudomonadati > Planctomycetota > Planctomycetota bacterium. The sequence continues at coordinate 5,365 of JAPLMM010000189.1, read as the reverse complement.
GCGTCGAGAGCGAATCGAGCGGCACGTTTGCCGACGTCTGGACCGCCTGGGACCGGCAGAACTTCTACTTCGCCGCCGCCGTCCATCGCAAGCGCGCGGGCTACCGCGGCGGCGCGAATGCCTTCGACGGCGACGCGATTCAACTCGGCTGGGGTACGGGAGCCCGAGCGGACGACGACTTCGGCCATCGCGGGGTCGGCAAAGCCCTTCCGGCCGGGGCGTTTCGCGATACGGACCACCTGGTGGCCCTCGCGTTCGGCCGGGAAGGCGCCCGGGTCATCCGCCTGCGTCGCCCGGGCGTCGCCTTGCGGGCCCACCTGGCGGAGAACATGGATCCGTGGTATGGGCCGGTCGAGGGCGCGCGGGTGGTCATCGGCCGCGACGAGGAAGCGGGCGTCACGATTTACGAGGCAGCGATCCCGATGAAGGAACTCGCACCCCTCTCGGGCGGGCGGGACCGGCTCTACCGATTTGCGTTTCGGATCGGCGACGGGCCGAATCCGCCCCTCGATTGGGCGCGCGAGGCGGGGGTGCCCGATTACCTCGCGAACCCGGCGAGTTTCCTGCCGGTTTCCGAGGCGAGCCTCCCGTGTCAGACGTACTGGATGATGGTGGGCCCAAGGCCGAATCCGTCAGCCAAGTGAGCGAGCCGGGGCGGGTGCGAAGAAGGAGATTCGATGAGATTGGTGCGATTCCTCGTCGGCAGTGAGGTGCGCTACGGCATCGTCGAGCAAGACCGGGTGCGCGAACTCCTCAGGCCCTACTGGGAAGGTGTGATGCCGATGCAGACGACGCACGCGCTGGCAGAGGTGCAACTTCTCGCGCCCTCGCGGCCGGCGAAGATGCTTTGCATGGGCCTCAACTACCGCGACCACGCCGAGGAAATGGGAAAACCGCTCCCCGACGAACCGGTGCTCTTCATGAAACCGACGACGGCCCTCCTGGGCCCCGGCCAGCCGATCGTTTATCCCCGGATGGCCGGCCGCGTGGACTACGAGGCTGAATTGGCGATCGTCATCCGCCGGCGCTGCCGAAGCGTCCCGCTCGAGGAGGCCGACGCGTGCATCCTCGGCTACACGTGTTTCAACGACGTGACGGCGCGGGACCTGCAATCGAAGGACGGTCAATGGACGCGCGCCAAATCTTTCGACACGTTCGGCGTCGCGGGCCCGTGGATCGAGACCGACGTGGGCGACCCGAACCGCCTGGCCATCACCTGTCGCGTCGGCGGCGAGGTCCGCCAGCGGTCGAGCACCGACCGGTTGGCGTTCAACTGCCAGTTCCTCGTCTCGTGGTGCAGCCGCATCATGACCCTGGAGCCGGGCGACATCATCGCCACGGGGACCCCCTCGGGCATCGGTCCCCTCGAGCCGGGCGACACCGTGGAGGTCGAAGTCGAGAATGTCGGCGTGCTCTCGAACCCGGTGGTTGCTGAACGCGAGAAAGGGTCCAAACCGGCACGCGTGGTTTGAGGGCGAGGCGCCCGCGGTCACACAAAAGAGGATTCCATGCGACGTGCTGCACAAGTGCGACGATACCTGACCGCGTTTGACACGACCCGCTTGCCTCAGGTCTTCACCGACGTGGTGGTCGTGGGCGGGGGCGTGGCGGCGCTGCGCGCGTGCATCGAAATGGCGCCCGCCCTCCAGATAACGGTCCTCCTGAAGGGCCGAACGAGCGACTCCAACAGTTACTACGCGCAGGGCGGGATCGCGGCGGCCGTCTCCCCGGAAGATTCCGTCGAGAGCCACGTCGCCGATACGCTGGCGGCCGGCTGCGGCCTGTCGGACCCCGAGGTCGTCCGCCGCGTCGTCGCCGCTGCTCCCGACTGCATCCGCGAACTCGTGAAGTGGGGAGCGGCGTTCGATTCCGCGGGCGGCGCCCTGAGCGCGGGGCGCGAAGGCGGCCATTCCGCCGCACGCGTCGTCCACGCCCGCGGCGACGAGACCGGCAAGGAAATCACCACCACCCTCCTTCGCCGCGCCCGAAAGTTCGAGCGCCTGGACCTGCGCGAAGACACCTTCGTCATCGACCTCCTCTCGGTCGGCCGGACCGTCGTCGGCGTGCTGGCCCGGCATCCGAAACAGGGCCTCTTCGTCGTTCGGGCGAAGCGAACCATCCTGGCCACCGGCGGCACCGGACGCATGTACCGCGAGACGACCAATCCCGAGGGGGCGACCGGCGACGGCCTGGCCATAGCCTACCGCGCGGGCGCGACCCTCGCGGACCTCGAATTCGTTCAGTTCCATCCCACGACCCTCTACATCGCCGGCGCGAGCCGACACCTGATCTCCGAAACCGTCCGCGGCGAAGGCGGACGCCTCGTCGACAAGACCGGCCGGGCCTTCATGGCCGATTACCATCCCCAGGGCGACCTGGCGCCCCGCGACGTCGTCAGCCGCGCCATCCTCGACCACATGCGAAAGACCGGCGCCACGCACGTCTTCCTGGACCTGGCGCCGCTGGGGCCCGGCGTCCGCCAGCGGTTCCCCGGCATTGCCGAGGCGTGCGACCAGTTCGACATCGACATCGCGCGCGACCGCATCCCCGTCCGCCCCAGCGCCCACTATATGGTCGGCGGCGTGCAGGTGGACGGCGACGGGCGCACGGATCTGGAGAACCTGTATGCGTGCGGCGAAGTGACCGCCACCGGCCTGCACGGCGCGAACCGCCTCGGCTCCAACAGCCTTCTGGAGGGCTTGGTCTTCGGCCGGCTGGCCGGCCGGCGAATTTGCGAGGAACTCGCCCGAGGAACGGCCGGCTCCGGCGGCCCGGAACGGATCGCGAGCGACGTCGCGCGCTCCACCCGCGGAGAACTCAACCTCGGCGACGTGCGGAACAGCCTGCGGGCCGTCATGTGGCGGAACGTCGGCATCGCACGCCGCCAGGACGACCTCACCGAGGCCGAGGGCCTCATCGAGTTCTGGCAGAGTTACGTCCTCGACAAGGTCTTCGAGGACCCGACCGGCTGGGAACTTCAGAACATGTTGGCGCTCGGACGCCTGATGGCCCACGCGGCTTTCTTGCGGACCGAGACGCGCGGCGTGCATTATCGGTCGGACTATCCTGACCGCAACGATGCCGAGTGGCGGAAGCACATCCTGATGAGGCACGGCGAGGCTGTCCGCATCGTCTAAGCGGTCTGGGGTAAATTCCGTCAACTTGGCGCGCGGCGGGTTCGCCGCCCCGCTTGCGGGGCGCTGGTCCCGGCGCGCCGGGACGCGGGGCAAGCCCCGCGGCGAACCCATCGCGCAAAACTTATCTCAAACCGCTTGGTCGCCGGCGCGGGGAAAAGGCCGTGAGCGAGGAAATCGAAGCCAAGGTCCGCATCGCCGACCCGGCGGCCTTTCGCCGACGAATGGCCGAACGGAGCGAAAGCGGCGGCGAGACGGTCTTCGAGGATAATCGCCTCTTCGACGACGCGGCGGGAACGCTCCGCCGGCGCGGAGCCGCCCTGCGCGTTCGCGAGGAGCGCCCGGCCGGCGGCGGCGAACCGCTCCGCGCGACGCTCACCTACAAAGGCCCGCGCGCGGAGAGCGAACTGAAGCGCCGCGAAGAAATCGAGATCGAAGTCCGGGCCGCTCCCGGCTTCGCCAGGGCATCCCGCCGGGACGCCGAGGCGACGCCCGGCGCGCCGGGACTGGCCCTCATCTTCCAGGCGATGGGCCTGCGGGAAACCTTCCGATACCAGAAGCGGCGCTCCGTCTGGCGCGTCGGCGAGTGCGAGATCGCCCTCGACGAACTCCCGTACCTCGGATGGTTCGTTGAAATCGAAGGGCCGACCGAACGGGCCGTGCGGGCAGGGCTCGAGGCCCTCGGCCTGGCCGACGCCGAACTCCTCAGCGCCGACTACATCCACCTCTTGACGGAGCGGTTGAAATCGCTCGGCCTCGACCCGTCGCGAGCCTTGTTCGAGGCCTGATCCCACATGGTTAGCCGCGACCAGGAGGGGAGCGTGGGTTTTCACCGCAGAGAGCGCAGAGGACGCAGAGAACAGCAAGGATCGGGGAACGGCAAACGACATGTTTTGTGAGCCGCTGTCGTTTGCCGTTGCCTTTTCCCCCTTTTCGCCGTTCTCTGCGATCTCTGCGTTCTCCCCATGTAAGAAAGGGGCCCTTCCCGTAGGGACCTTCGGCCGGGCTGCGGTGAAGAACACGGCATTAGTTGCTGCCGCGTTTCCAGAACTCCCACCATCGCCGGCCGACGCGGCGGCGCGCGGTTTCCTTGAGGGCCTTGCGGAACTCGCGCTGCTCCATCGCATCCGCCTGCTGGAGTTTGTCGATCGTCGGCATTTTCGTGAGCATTGCCTCCAGCGACTCGCGCCGGTAAGCGTCGGGGTGCTTGGCGACTTTGCGCCGGCTGGCGTCCGACCATAGAGCCTGCGGCGGGAGGGCGTCGTCGTTCGGCCCGCAGAACTTGAGCGCTTCCTCGATGCACCCGCGGGCGTCCAGGAGCGACTGGACCCGCTCGGTCGGGCTCTTCAGCCGTTCGATCCGCTCGAGGTAGAATCGCGCCAGGTCTATCCACTCGGCGGCGTCGACGGCCTCGGAAGGGTCGTCCGTCGGATTGATCTCGCGGATCGGGGCGGGGCGATCGCGTTTCGTTTCTCCCACGAGCGCGAAGTGAAAGGTCCGCTCCTTGCCGCACTTGGCGCACCGGGCCGTCACGTGGTGGACCAGCCGGTTGCCCGTGCGCTGCACTATCTGCTCGTGCGAGAACCAGGGCCCGCCGCACGCGCACTTCCGCACCATCAGGTGAAAGTACTCTTCCTGGACGCTGTGGATGCGGACAAGGCCGCCGGCCGGCGGTTCCGACGGATCCGGACGTGGACCCGCATGGGAGGTGTCGGCCAACGGGGCCTCCTTCGAGTGGTGCGTGAGCGACTCGGGGCCTACCTGCAGTCGCTTCGCCAGGCGCAGGCCAACTGCCCGCAGGTCTGGCTTTCGCCGCGGTTGAAGCAATCGCGGTTGCCCTCGGCCTGCTGGATCTCGCGGACGAGGGATTCCTTGCCCTTGCGGAGGCTGTTGATGCCGAGGGTTTCGGCCCGGGCCCGGATCTCTTGCATTTTCATGTCATACCTCCCCCGGCGCTGTCCTGACTGCCGAGCGAATGTTCGGCGCGGCTAGAACATTTCCTTGAAAGGCTGTTTCTAATTGACCGGGCCCGTCGGCGCGGCCGGCGTTGGCTCGGGTGCGGCCGGCGTTGGCTCGGGTGCGGCGGGCGTTGGCTCGGGGGCTGCCGGCGTTGGCGCGGGCGCGGCCGGCGTTGGCTCGGGTGCGGCGGGCGTTGGCGCGGGCGCGGCCGGCGTTGGCGCGGGCGCGGCCGGCGTTGGCGCGGGCGCGGCCGGCGTTGGCTCGGGCGCGGC
>JAPLMM010000188.1 GCA_026387035.1 Planctomycetota bacterium | reverse complement strand
CAGGGGGTCCCAGCGATTGAACGCCGACGGCACGAAGCCCGCCGGGACCAGAGCATCGCGTTCCACGAGGGCCGCGCGGACCTCGTTGATCACAAAGTCCGCATCCAGCGCGTCGCCCGCCGCGGCGGGCCATCGGTCGCTCCAGGCCATCGTTCGTCTCCACGCGACTGCAAATCAGACCATGCGCGGCGGATGCAGAAGGATTGTCCACCCCGCCGGCGTCCGGAAGAGGCGCACATATCGGTCGAAGCCCTCGGGCCCCGCCAGATACCCCGCCTCGTCGCCCCAGAGTTCGCCGAGGTTTGGCACGCCGACGATCGTTGGGCCGTCGTCCACGAAGCCTCCCGCCTCGCGCCGGACCGGCTGGACCGTGTACGCGCCGCTCTCGTACGAGACGACGCGGGCCAGACGATCCGCCTCCACCGGCACGTGCATCAGGTAAACCCACTCGGGCGGGCCGCCGCGGTCCAGCCGCTCTTCCACCCGGACGACCGTGTCGGCCGGCACGAGGTGCGTCCCGAGCGCCGCCTCCGCCACGTTATGCACCGTAATGTCACCGAGGCCGTCGGGAACCAGTTCCCATTGGACGTGCCCCTCGCCGTCCACGCCCGCCGGTCGCACCTCGTCGGCATAATAGCGTTCGTCGGGCGGGTCGGCCGGCGCGGACATCTGGACTCGGCACCAGAGAAGCCTGTACGGCAGACCGCCGGGGCTCACCTCCGCGGAAGCCCTCGCTCCGCGCGTCGCCGAGGCCCCGCGGTTTTCATTCCGGTCCTGCAGCGCCTCGACGCCGTAGATTTTCAGACGGTCGCCCGTCATCGCTTTCTCTCAGTCGAGTTCCAATTCCGTTTCCGGTGCCGGCGAAAAGCGCACCGTGGTGCGGCGAATTACCGGGTCCGTCTCGTAGCCCGGATGCTGCCGGGCCAGATCCAGGCCCCGGCCGCGAATGCCCGCGACCCGCTCGCCGACGCGATGACCGAAGGCCAAGTAGGGGATCCGAATGCGGCTCGGGGCCGGGCAGCGCCGGTCCGCCTCGAAGGCCGCGTCCACCAGCGCCTGGAGCCGGGCCGAATCGTCCGTTTCGTCCGCCGGGTCGCCGTGGAACCGGCTCGTCGAGGCCACTTTCCGATAGCGGTAGCCGCCCGGCACGTGGAGAACGCGCGTGCGGCCGGGCGATTCGTCCGCCCCTTCGGCGACGCGCTCGGCCCGGAGAACCGAGTCGCCTTCCAGAGAGGCCGTCACGCGAATCCGCGCGTAGCCACGCATGGCCGCGTGAAGGTACGCCGGCGGAAGCGGGTCGTCGGTCAGGTACAGACCGGCTTCATCATCGAGGACCCTGATCGCCAGGTTCGCGCGCTGCCACGTCGCGCCGCCGTCCAGAGAAATTTCCACGTACACGCCGCGGCTGCGACCCAGAGCGTCGCGGGAAAGGCAGGGGAGAAGCCGCCGATGCCGGCGGGCGTACGGTTCGCCCTCGAACAGGCCCGCGAGGTCCGGCGCCGGCCCGCGGTCATACGGCTCGCCGCTGTACTCGCCCGCCTCGTTCAGGACCCACTTGCGGAAGACGTCGCGCACGGCATCGAAGTCCGGGTTTGCGCTCGGGCTGAACTCGTCGGGGTCGTACGAGGCGAGTGAATCGTCCCACCCAGCAACCAAGTCGAACGTGGACTCAAAAATCTTCACGCCGCCGCGCGCCACGTATCGGCGCGGCGAGGCAGCAAAATGCGTCCCGACGCTCAGATCGCTGAAGTGCGTTGCGCTCGGTCTGAAGATGTCGCCCACTCGCTGGTGCGCGAGCGACACCGACCGGGCGCGCGACGGGAACCAAAGGCCCAGGCTCCGGCTGACGCCCAACTCGCCCGGCTCCACGTCAACCCGCAGCCGGCCGCCGAGCGGCTCCAGAAGCGCCTCGATCACCTCGCCCAGAGGCCGGCCCTCAAGCGACACGTCGCGGATCGGAACTGCTTCGAGCGTCTGGCGGATCCAACCGCGCGAAGGCACGTGCCAGGCGTCCGACTCGGCGAATTCCCCCAGGACGTAGGCCACGGCTTCGTTCAGCGTCCAGGCGATCGCCCCCGGCGGCGACGCCGGCGCAAAGATCGCGTACGTGTCGCCGTCGCCCGGATCGTACAGGACACCCGAAGCGTTCGGCCGACCGTCCGGGTTGAACACGAGGTCCAGGCCGGCGACTCGTTCGGCTCCGCCTTCCGCCGTCTCGATTCGCTGTCCGCCGACGCGCCGCCGCAAGACCTCGGCCGAGAGGTCCTCGGCCTCGAATCGCAGCGACTCGCCGTCGGGCGAAAAACCCGTTTCCACCTCGAGGATTCGCCCCTCGAAGATCACGAGGTCTCCGCGCGACGCCCCGGGCAGAACCCCGCCGCGAAGCAGCCGCGCGGTGACCCAAAGACCCGGACGGATCGCCGGCGCTGCCGCTTCCAGACGAACGTCCACGCCGTCCTCGCTGCCCCGGCCGAGACCGACTGAAAAAGTCGCGCGCGGCGCGCGACCCATCTCTGTCTCAACCGTCTCAAGGCGCGCTCTCGGCGCGGGCCGGCCGTCAATCACAACCTGCACCTGCGGCGCCGCCAGGACCGTCACGGCCGAGGAGCCCCCGAACCACGCTGCGCAATGGGCCGGAGCCGTCACGGCACCACCTCCGCTTCAAGAGCAGCCACTTCGCCGGGCGCGTCCGCGTCGGGAGTCACCGGGGCGGTGGCGGGCTGTTCGTCCCACACCTCGCCTTGGGCGACCGCGCGGACCGCCAGTTGGTGTTCGGCCCCGCTCGCGAGGCCTTCAATGGTCGCCGCGTAGGCCACACGGCCCATCTCGTACGCGACCTCGCCGAGCGGCGAACCGTAATCGATCGTGCCGCCGCCGCCATCGCCAAAGATTCGGAACACCTGCGGCACGACGCCCGTGATGCCGGGGCGGTACCGCCAGGTCAGCCGGATCGCGCCCAGGGGCATCGCCTGCGCCCCAATAGCCAGCGCGCCGGCCGGCCGATCCGGCACCGGTGCGCCGGACGCGTCCAGTTCAATCCGCGCTTCCGACTGCGTGATGGGCGATTCGATGCCTCGCGCATCCACCGGCCGGATGCCGAACCAGTGCACGGTCCCTGCCTCCAGGGGTTCCGTCTGCACCTCGCGGACGCCGGGGCCCGCGCGCGCGAAGGCTTGGGCGTAGTCGATGGATTCCGGCCCGGATCCGCTCCCCCGATACAGGTCGTAGCCTGCTTCGGAGGCGCTCGCTTCGACACTTGTGATCGCAGGCGAGGTGAATCGATCAGCCGTGGCAGAGAGTGTCGCTCGCCACTGGAAATACCGCCCGTCGGGAAGCGTGGCCGGGTCGCCAACGTACGGCTGCCACAGTGCCTGGGGATGGCCGAAGGCGTCGGTCTCATCCGCGGCACGCACGTCCCACGAGATGGCGCAGCCCTCGGGGACCTGT
>JAPLMM010000187.1 GCA_026387035.1 Planctomycetota bacterium | reverse complement strand
GCGGAGTTTGGTGCCGACGCCGTCGGTCCCGGCCACGAGGAGCGGCCGCTTGTAGTTCCGCCGGAGGATCCGCTCGGGGAAGTCGAGGGCGAAGACGCCTGCAAAGTGGCCGTAAAGATCCACGACGCGGGTGCTGTGGGTTCGCGTGACGGCCGTCCGAATCAGATCGACGACTTTGTCGCCGGCGTCCATGTCGACGCCGGCATCTTTGTAGGTGAGGCGTTGCGGCATGGGGCGCCTCTCCGCGCCACGATTTTCCGGCAAGTGAGGTGCAGTGCCGTTCGAGCCGGGTGCGGGAGCCCCGGCGCGCCGGGGGTCATGCGCGATCGGCCGTGGCACGTGCCATGGCGGGGAACGTGACCGCCCGCTTCCGCGGGCGGCTCGAAAGGCGCAAAGAGGCGCCGCCGGCTCGACGAAAGGTGTGCGGCGCAAGTAGGGTGCAACACGCAAGATGTTCAGCCAGGTCAAGCCCTTGAAATTCGGTTGAGTTTGGACGGTTGTTTCGGTAGGGTGGATGTTTCGCCCCCTTCGCGAGGCCCGTTCCGATGGCCGGCCGAAAGGACAAGCCGAGATGGATCTGGACCGCCCGCGGCCAGCACGCGGTGGATGGTTACCTGCGTGCGCGGCGGGCGTTCATTTTGCGCTCGCAGCCGGTCGAGGCGCGGCTGGAAGTTACAGCGTTCAGCGAATACGTCCTTTACGTGAACGGTCGGCAGGTTGGGCGCGGGCCGGCGCCGTCGGGGTTCGCGTCGCCGCAGTCGGACGTGTACACGGAAACGGACCTTCCTCTTCGGCGCGGGCGGAACGTCGTGGCCGTGCTCGCACACAATTATCACATGGGCCTGGCGCGGTTGCCGAGGACGCCGGCGGGCCTGTGGTTTCGGCTCCAGGTCAAGTGTGCGACAGGCGCGCGGGTGACGGTGGCGACGGACCGGCGGTGGCGCTTCGAGCCGGCGGAGGACTTCAACGGGCGGGCCCCGCGTGTGCACTGGACGACGGGCTTTGCGGAGGTGCGTGACACGCGGCTCGAGCCGGCGGGGTGGACGGAGGCGGCGTTCGACGACCGGCGTTGGCGGCGGGCGGACGAGGTGCCGATGCGATTGGCGGGGTCGGGGCGTCCCGCGCCGGTCGAGCGAAAGGGGCCGCGGCTCTTCGAGGAGGAAGTCCGGCCGGCGCGGGTCCAGTCGGTGGGGCGGCTGCGGATGAAGCCCGGCGTGACGGCGATACCGTTTGAGTTCAACATTCTGACGGGGGCGGCAGGGGAGTTCTACGCGGCGACGTTCGTGTACTCGGCCGGGCGGAAGCGGGCGCGCCTGCTGTTCGACTGCGACGAGGCCGCCGCCGTGTACGTGAACAACCGGCAAGCGCTGCGGCAGGGATACGACGAGGCGTTCGTCCACTGGCTGGGCGAAGAGGAGCACGACGACTTTCCGGGGACGGGCATCCATCGGGGCCAGGGACGCCGCGTGCGGCCGGTCGAGGTGGACCTGGAGGGGGGGTGGAACTCTCTGGGCGTGGTGCTGTACGGTCCGGAGTCGGCGTGGGGGTTCGCGTTGGCGTTCGAGAACCCGCGGACGGGCCGGCCGATGAAGGTGGAGTTTTCGCCGGACCGCCGGCGGGGCGACCGGTCGCACTGGTTCATCGTGACGGAGGAGTTGTGCCCGTGCTCGCGGAACGGGATTCCGGAGACGCTGGCGCCGAACGCGCGGACGTTTCCGGATCCGGCGTTTCTCGTGGCGCTGGAGAAGCGGTCGCCGAGCCGCAAGGCCGCCAGGCAGGCCCGTGCGCTTCTGGCGCGGCCGAAGGGCAAGGGGCCGCTCGTCCTGCCGGACGGGTCGTACGTACGATACGATTTCGGGCGGGAGGTCGTCGGCCGCGTCGCGATGGAGGTTCGCGGCCAGGCGGGGGCGATCCTGGACCTGGCGTGGTCCGAAGGCGTCGGCGGGACGGACGTGGCGGCGGGGGGGATGCGGCGCGCGGACCGGCTGGTTCTGCGGGGCGGGTGGCAGGAGGTGCGTTTCGTCAACCGGCGGGCGCTGCGGTGCCTGGAACTCGTGTGCCGGAGCGGCGACGCCCCCATCGAGGTGCGGCGCCTTGCGGTGGAGGCGACGAGCGCGCTGGAGGCCGAGCCGGCGATTCTGAAGACGGCCGACCGCCGGCTCGAGCGGGTGTGGGCGCTTTGCCGGCGGACGGCGCGGGCGTGTTTCCAGCAGACGCTCGAGGGGTCGCCGGGGCGCGAGGCGGAGCAGAGCGTCGCGTCGGCGTACCTGTTGGGCGAGATCGAGCGGATCGCCCTGGGGCGGACGGACCTCGGCGAGGCGGCTCTGCGAGCGTTCGCTGCCGACCAGGGCGAGGAAGGGTTCTTCCGCGCGCTCGTGCCGGCGGGGACGCGGCACGCGATTCCCGACTGGAACCTTTTGTGGGTCGTCTGGCTGGCGGACGAGGTCGCGTGGACGGGAAACCGTCGGCTGGCGGAGGAACTGCTTCCGGCGGCGGAGCGGTGCCTGGACTGGACCGCCGGATTCCGGGGGCCGTCGGGACTTCTGGAGAACAAGCCGGACCGCGAGGGCTGGTGGCTGATGCTGGACCTTTCGCCGATGGACAAGCGCGGGGAGGTGACGGCGTGGCAGGCACTGTACGTGCGGGCGCTGGAGGCGGCGTCGTGCGTGGCGCGCTGGCTCGGGCGCGAGGCGACGGCCGCGAGGCTCGGCGACGAGGCCGAAATGATCCGCGAGACCGCGCGCGACCGGCTCTGGGACGGCCGTCGGGGCCGATTCGTGGACGCGAGGCTATTCGAGAACCTTTCGGAGTCGGGAGGGGCGGCGACGAACTATTACGCGCTCTACGGCAGGCTGGCGGATTCCCGGCGGGCGGCGCGGATTTTGGAGAACTTGTGGGACGGTGAGACGGAGGCGGCCGACTGGGGCGCTTTTGAGAACCCCTACGCGAAGCGGTTCGCGCTTGAGGCGCTTCTGGAGCGGGGCGAGGTGAATCGGGCGCTGGCGATGGTCCGCGGTTACTGGGGCGCGATGGCCGAGGCGCGTCTGGCGGCCGTGCCGGAAATGTTTCGGGCGGGCGCGCCGCGCGCGAGGGAGGCGGCCGCGGAGGGCGACTTCGGGCCGCACGGTCGTCGGCTCGCGCCGGCCGGTTGCCATGGGTGGGGTGCGTATCCGGAGGCGCTCCTGGCCCGGTGGATCCTGGGCGTCCATCCGGAGGAACCCGGTTTTGAGCCGGCCCGACTCGCGCCGATGCCGGGCGGTCTCGTAAAGATAAGCGGGAGCGTGTGGACGCCGAAGGGGCGGGTCCGGGTGGCGATCGGGGCGTCGCGCGGGCGTCGGCGGGTGCGGGTGGAGGTGCCGGAGGGGATGCGGTACCGGTTGGACCGTCGGCACCTGGAGAAGAGCGACGAGGTCCAGATCGTCGGCGGCGAGGAGGTCGGCTGAGGGGCGATTATTTGCTTGAATCGCGGGGGCGCGCGATTAGCATGTAGCGTCCCCGGTCGGAGCCGGGAGCGGAAGAACTCGAGTGGAAGGAGGCGCAAGCGATGTCGAAGCGAGTGCTGAAGGTGGGGCTGGTCGGCGGCGGGGGCGGAGCGTTCATCGTCAATCCGCACCAGAAGGCGATCCACTTCGATGGGACGCGGCGCGTGGTGTGCGCGGCCCTGCACCAGGACCCGAAGGTGGCAATGGCGGAGGCGGCCAAGTGGGCGTATCCGATCCGGGGCTACCCGACGTACGACGCGATGATCGAGGACCAGTCGCGGCTGCCGACGGGTGAGCGGATCGACTATGCCGTGATCGTGACGCCGAACTTCGTCCATTTCGACCCGGCGATGAAACTGGTGAAGGCGGGGACGCGGTGGATCGTGACGAGCGGGAAACTGGGCGAGGTGCGGTGGGCGGACGCGTACTACCTGCAGGGCTGGCTGGCGACGCGGCTGGAGACGACGGGCCAGATGCAGGCGTCGTGGCGGACGGACCCGAAGATGGCGGGGGCGAGTTGCTGCGGCGGCGACATCGGCACCCACGCCTTCATGCAACTGAGGTTCGTCACGGGCCTCGAGGTGACGAGCGTCCGGGGGATGATCGAAACGTACCTCAAGGGGCGCCAGTTGGACGACCACTTCACGACGTACTGCGAACTGTCGAACGGCGGGCGGGCGCTCGTGCGGGCCAGCCAGATCGCCATCGGCCACAAGAACGACCTCGGAATCGAAGTGAACGGCGAAAAGGGGAGCCTGGTGTGGCGCCAGGAGGATGCCGAGCGGGTGACCATCCGCCTGCCGGGCGAACCGGACCGCGATTACTGGCGCGGGGAGGTGAAGGGGAGCGATTCGTTCCTCGGCAAGTTGCCGGAGTGGGTCGGCACGGAGCCGACCATCCCCTCGGGGCACGTGGAGGCGTTCCACGACGCGTACGCGCGGCTGCATCGGAGTTTTGAGGCGGACGTCCGGCTGTACAACGAAGGCAAAGCGTTCTCCTCGGACGGGTCGAAGTACGCGAACGTGCACGACGGCGTGATGCACATGAAGTTCATCGAGGCGGCCGTCCGGAGCGCGAAGAACGGATCGAAGAAGGTGAAGATGTAGCGCGAACGTTTAGCCGCGAGCCGACTTGTCACGGCGTAGCCCGAAGGGCGAAGCCGGAAGGCGAGCGCTTCACAAACAAAGGGCGAAGCAGCGAAAAGGAGCGAAGCATGAAACTCGGTGTGTTTATGGCGCTGTTCGGCGGGCAGCCGTTCGAGAAGGCCCTCGACTACGTCCGCAAGAGCGGCCTGGAGACGGTCGAGATCGGCGTCGGCAATTATCCCGGGAGCCCCCATTGCCCGGTCGATGAACTGCTGGCGTCGAAAGACAAGGCCGCCGAGTGGAAGAAGAAGATCACCGGAAGGGGCCTGGAGATCTCGGCCCTCTCCTGCCACGGGAACCCGCTGCACCCGGACCCGGGCTTCGCCAGGAAGGACATCGAGGTGATGCACAAGGCGTTCAAACTGGCCGAGGTCCTGGGCGTGAAGACGGTCATCGGCTTCTCGGGCTGCCCGGGCGGCGGGCCGAAAGACACCGTGCCGAACTGGATCACCTGCCCCTGGCCGCCGGACTTCTCCGACGCTGTCAAGTGGCAGTGGGAGGAGAAACTCATCCCCTTCTGGAAGAAGGAAGCGGCGCTGGCCAAGGACCACGGCGTCCGCATCGCCTTCGAGATGCACCCCGGCTTCTGCGTTTACAACACCGAGTCGATGCTGCGGATCCGCAAGGAATGCGGCCCGAACATCGGCGCCAACTTCGACCCCAGCCACCTCTTTTGGCAGGGGATGGACCCGCTCGTGAGCCTCAAGGCCATCGGCAAGGGCGTCTTCCACGTCCACATGAAGGACTGCCGCATCGACGGCCCCAACACGGCCTTCAAAGGCGTCCTGGACACGATGCACTATGGCAACGAGAACGAGCGGTCGTGGATCTTCCGGACGATCGGCTACGGCCACGGCGAGACGTTCTGGCGCGACTTCGTCTCGACGCTGCGCGTCATCGGCTACGACGGGGCACTCTCCATCGAGCACGAGGACAGCCTGATGAGCGTCAACGAG
>JAPLMM010000186.1 GCA_026387035.1 Planctomycetota bacterium | reverse complement strand
TCCGTGAACGACCTGCTGCGCATGGCCGACGAGGCCATGTACAGCGCGAAACGCCTGGGCGGCAACCGCGTCGTCGTCTGGAACCAGGTCCAGGGCGACGGCGAGTCCGCCCTCCTGGCCTCGGACGAGGTCCGCTTGCTCGAACGGCGCGTCCGGGCCATCAACGAGCAGAACCGCGACGTGTATCTGGAGCGCATGGCCGAACTCATCCGGGACCTGGAATCGCGCCACCCGTACTTTGTCGGCCACTCCGGCCGCGTGGGCGAGTATGCGTCGGCCATCGCCCGGCAGATGGGCCTCCAGCCGGACAAGATGGACATCCTGCATCGGGCGGCCTTGCTTCACGACCTCGGGCGATATGTGATTCCGGAAGAGGTGCTTTCGCGGAGCGGACCCTTGAGCCGATCCGACTGGGTGCTCGTTCGCCAGCACCCCGCCGTGGCGGAAAGAATTGTCGGCCAACTGCGGTTTCTCCAGCGCGAGGCGAGCATCATCCGCCATCACCACGAGCGCGTGGACGGCCGGGGATATCCGGACGGACTGACGGGCGAGGCGATTCCGCTGGAGTCGCGGATCCTGGCCGTCGCCGATGCCCTCGACGCGATGACGAGCCCGCGCCCCTATCGCGAGCCGTACTCCCTCGAAGAGGCGCTGGAGCACCTGCGTCTCGGGGCGGGCATCCAGTTCGACGCGCGGGTCGCGGAGGCGGCGATTTCCGCCGCCCAGGAGGCCGGCACCTGGCCCCTGGTCGCCGAGCCTGTGCCGGTTGCCTCCGGTGCGGACGGGATGTCTGAGGCGAATGAGCGACCGCGCCGTACGCCCCCGCCGCGCCGGCGTTAGGCCCGGAAGATCGCCCCCAGGCGTTTTCCCATCAGGAGCGCTGCCCCGACGAGCGTCACGGCTAGGAAGACCATCGCCCAGACGCCCAGCGCGCTCGCCATCGCCTCGCCCGTGACGGCGTATTCGCTCGAGCAGATACGATAGATGGTCCGCGTGACGGGATTGAATGCGTCGTTCTGCGCGAGGATCAGGCTGTCGGACACTTCGAGCATCGACATGGAGAAGACGAGGATGGCCCCGGCAACCAGGTTCGCGGAAATCAGGGGCACGGTGATTCGCCAGAGGGTCCGCCCCGGTCCCGCGCCGACGCTGTGGGCGGCCTCTTCGAGGGATCGGCTCGTCTGCTGGAACCCAGCGACGGCCGACCGCACCGCGAGCGGCAATCGCCGCACCGCGTACGCCGCGACGAGCAAGAGAACGGGATTATCCTGGGGATAGAGGTAGTTGCGGTTCCAGAGGCCGGCGGCGACGAGCCGGTCGCCCCAGTCGGCATAGGCGTTCAGGTACCCGAACGCCAGGACCAGCCCCGGGAGCGCCAGCGGCAGCATCACCATCGCGTCGAGGAGTCCTCGCCCGGCGAATTCCTTGCGCACGAGGACGTAGCCGATCCAAACGGAGAAGACCAGACAAATGGCGACCGCGCCCAGCGAGTACAGACATGAGTTGCGGATGCTCGGCAGCGTCCAGGGGTGTTCGAGCGCCGCGGTGTGGTGCGCTAGCGTCAGTCCTTCCGGCAGCACCGTGAATTGCCAGCGCGTCTTCAGGCTGTAGAGGATGACCGAGACGTGAGGCACGAGGGCCAGCAGCGTCACGCCGCCGAAGAGAAGCCACGCCAGGAGGGTTCCCCGGAGGTTCAGCGGTGCGGGCTCGGCGGCGCGCGTGGCGACGGCCATCTGGCCGAATGCCTGTCGGCCGAAGAGCACCCGCGCCCCCCAGTAGAGCAGCACCACGAGGACCAGGAGCAGGACGACCAGGGCATTGACTTCGGGGCTCGAGGGTTCGCTCACGCGGTCGAAGATCTGGACGGCGGTTACTTCGCGGAAGTTGAACATGAGCGGCGTGCCGAGGTCCGTCAGCGCCCAGAGAAAGACGAGCACCGCGCCCGCGAAGTAGGCGGGCAGGATCAGCGGAAACGTCACCCGCCAAAAGACGCGCCAGGGACCCGCGCCGACGCTCCGGGCCGCGTCCTCCAGCGACGGGTCCACGTTCGCCAGGCCCGCCACCACATTGAGATACAGGATCGGATACAGGTGCAGAGCCTGGAGGGCGACGATGCCGGCCATCGGATAGACGCGGAACCAATCGACGACGTCGGCCCGGTTCACAAGCCCGAGGCCGACGAGGGCGGCGTTCAGGGCGCCCATCGGGCCCATCACCTGCTTCAGGCCGAGCGCGCCGACGAAAGGCGGGAGGATCATCGGCACGAGGATCGCCGCCGATAGGAGCCGCTTGCCCGGGAACGCCGTCCGCGCCCCGAGGTGGGCGAGCGGCAGGGCGAGGGCGGTGGAGATGAGCGTCGTCAGACACGCCAGCACCAGCGCGTTCGCGAAGCCGGCGCGGATGCTGCCACGCTCGAGCGCGTTGGCGACGAAGTGCAGCGTCGGGCCGGTGGATTCCCATAGCGCGGATCGGAACACGTTCGCGAGGGGGTAGAAGACGAAGAGGCCGAAAAAGGCGACCAGGAGCAGAATGAGGACCCAGGTTTTCGCGTCCGGTCGCATCCGTGGCCGCTCGCTATTCAGTCGGCGGTCTGGGGCATGCCAGAGGCCAAGTGCGAGATCTTCTCGTAGCGCTGCCGGAGTTGGTCGCTCCACTCCGTCTCCAGGTCGCTCTTTCGCCGCTGGCGAGATTCTTCCTTGCGCTGGGCTTCCGCCCGTTTCTCCGGCGTCGCGCCCTCCAGGGTGACGATCGGCGTCCATACCTCCCGCCCCAGCCGGGCCATTTCCTCCTCGGAGAGGAGCGGCTGGACGAGCAGCGAGGCGCCAGGCTCCCAAGGCGTCCCTTTGCGGATGACCGCCTGCCAGGCCTTTACGAGGGGCTCGTGATTCTCGACGAGCGCGATGCGCAGGTAATCCGGCAGGATCGCGAGGCGGTCTTCCTCCTTGCGGGCGTCGTAGAAATCGGCGGGCGGCATCTGGAAGGGATTCATCGCCGGCCGCGTGCCCACCTCGGGTCCGTACAGGCTCGGCAGGACGGCCAGACGCTCGAGCGCGTGCTGCTTCGGCCCGCCCGGGACGCCCGCCGGAAGCATCCACAGGCGCTGTCCTTCGGGGCGCATGACGAACTCGACGAACCTTTCGGCCACCTTGCGATTCGGCGCGCCCTTCAGGACGGCGACGGGATCGCAGTTGACGACCGTGAGCCCCTTGGGCGTGACGAAGCCGATAGTCTCGCCGCCCTCCGAGAGCCTCTGGCGCTGGGCATAAAAATCAATGCACGGGCCGACCGCAATCTCCCCCTTGGCGCAGGCGCGCGGGATGTCCGAGGCGCTGGCGAAGAACTCCCGCGCGTTGGCCGCCATCCGCACCAGGATCGCCATCCCTTTCTCGTACCCGTAGGCCTGGAGGATGATCTCGTAGGCCTTGCGGACGCTGCCGCTCTTGGCCGGGTCGCCCGCTCCCACCAGGCCGAAGTATTTCGGGTCGGCCATCGCTTCCCACGTCTCGGGCATCGGCAGGCTGCGGTCCGCGAGGATCCGCTTGTTGTAAATCAGGCCGAACGTCGAAATGGCCGCCCCGTACCAGCAGAACTCCGGATCGTAAAGCGGTTGGCCGGCCGCCGTTTTCGGAATGGCCGCGAGCACGTCGTCCGGCAGGCGGTAAGGTTCGAGGAACCCCAGTTGCTTCATCCGCTCGTAGATCGCCCCGCCGCCGAACGCCAGGTCCACATCGTCGCGCCCGCTGAGGAACTTGTCCTGGAGGCGCTTGAGCATCAGGCTGGTCCCGCCGACGTCGGGCCAGGAAACTTCCACCTCGCGGCCTGTTTGGCTGCGGTACCAATCCTTAAAGGCCGCCTCGAACTCCGCGCGGATTTCGTCGCTATGCGGCGAGTAAATCACCAGCGAGTCCGCGCCGGACGCGGGTTCCTCGCCGCCGCATCCGACTAGGCCGACGAGCGACACGACCAACCCCAGCCCGACGAGGTGCTTCACGCTCATTCTCCTGCCGTTTTTGCGCCTGCGGCCTGGACGGCGGCAATTTCGCGGACGAACACGCGGATGGCCTCCGGCGCGAGGTGCACGCGGGCCGGCTCGCCCGGTTTGACGGGCGGCAAATCCGTCGGACGGTCCGACGCCAGGATCTCGTACCGGCCGAGGCGCACCCGCGCCTGCTCCGTCTCGCCCTGGAACGTTCGCGCCAGCACCGTGACCGCAAAGACGTTCTCCGCCGGCGCCTCGCCTTCGGCCGCCAGGAGCCGCACCGCCTCCGGCCGAATGCTCAGGACGACCGGCACGCCGGGGAAAAGGGCGCGCGGCGCCCGCGCGACCCGCACCGTCCCAAACGGCACGGCGACGACGGCCGCGTCGCCGTCTCGCGCGCGGACTTCGCCCTCCAGGAGGTTCGTCTCGCCGAGGAATCCGGCGACCCACGGGCCGGGCGGATTCTCGTAGAGGTCCCGCGGGGTCCCGAGGGCGACGATCCGGCCGTCGCGCACGACGGCGAGGCGGTCGGCCATCGCGAGCGCCTCGTCCTGGTCGTGCGTCACGTAGAGGCTGGTGACGCGGGCGGCGCGCTGCGTGCGGCGGATTTCGGACCGCATCTGGAGCCGGAGTTTCGCATCGAGGTTCGAGAGCGGCTCGTCCAGCAGGAGGAAATCCGGGTTGATGGCAAGGGCCCGCGCGAGAGCCACGCGCTGTTGCTGGCCGCCCGACAATTGCGTCGGCCGGCGCGAAGCGTACTCGGCCATCTGGACCACGTCCAACAGGTCGAGGGCCCGGCGCCGGCGTTCGTCGCGCCGCACGCCCTGCACCGAAAGGCCGAACGCCACGTTGTCCCGGACGGTCATGTGCGGCCAGAGGGCGTAGTTCTGGAACACCATGCCGCAGCGGCGCCGATGGGGCGGGAGGTCCGTAACGTCGCGGTCGCCGAAATAGACGCGTCCCGAGTCGGGCGGATAGAAACCAGCAATGACGCGAAGGAGCGTCGTCTTGCCGCAGCCCGAGGGCCCGAGGAGGAAAAAAAGTTCTCCCGGCTCGACGGTGAGCGACACGCCGTCCACGGCCACGAACGGGCCGAACCGCTTCGTCACGGTTTCCAATCGCAAGGGAATCATTCGGCGGTCTCCCGGCGCGCTCATACCAGCGGCCTGGGGCGATTGCAACCACAAAACGCTCCTGGGCCGACCCGCCCCGACGGGTTTTGCCAAAGGTTCGTTGACCCCCGTGGGGCTGGTGCCGATAATCATGTCGTAAGGCGGAGCGTGGCGGAGAGGTTATGCGGCACAAGCCGAAAAGCCTCGAGGTCTGGACCTACGAGATCTCGATGCGGGTGCGTTTCGAGCACGCCGCCGCGGGACGCGACACGAGCACGGGCATTCTGGTGCGGCTCGAGTTGGCGGACGGGTCCATCGGATGGGGCGAAGGCATTCCGCGCGATTACGTGACGGGCGAGACGCTGGCCTCGGCCGTCGAGGTCGTCCGCTCCGTCTACGCCGACCGTTTGACCCGCGACGCGCCGCTCGCCGAACCGCCCGTCTCCGACGGCGGGGTCGTGCACAACGCGGCCTGGTGTGCGGTGGAACTGGCGTGGCTCGACGCCGTGGGCCGATCGCGCCGCGTGCGCGTGGCCGACATCCTCGCCGCTCAGATGGACCTGAAACCCTATCGCCTGCTTCGTCGCGTGAGCGCCATTCTCTCGGCCGGGCCGGTCGAAAAGGTCCGCCGGAACCTGCGGGTGATGCGGCTGCTGGCGTTCCGCGACTACAAACTCAAGGTGGGCAAGGACGCCGCGCAGGACGAGGCCAACCTGGCCGAGTGCCATCGCCAGTTGGGCAGGGGCATGGCCCGCCGGCGCGGCCCCACGCGGCGAACGCTGCGCGTCGATGCCAATGGCGCCTGGGACCTCGAGGAGGCCGTCCGGCGAAGCGAGTCGCTCCACCGCGGGGGAGTTCTCGCGGTCGAGCAGCCGCTCGCGAAGGGCAACGAGGCGGCGCTCGCCGAACTTCGGCGCCGGACGCGCGTCCCGATCATGCTCGACGAATCGCTCCTGTCGCTTGAACAGGCCGAACGCCTCATCCAGGGCGGGCAGGTGGACCTGTTTAACATCCGCATCTCGAAAAACGGGGGCCTGGTGCAGAGCCTTCGCCTGGCAGACCTGGCCCACCGCTCCGGCCTCGATTTTCAACTCGGGTGCATGGTCGGCGAGACAGGGATCCTGACGGCGGCGGGGCGGATTTTTCTCGAACTCGCCGGCCGGCGCGTCCGATTTGCGGAAGGATCCTACGGCCGGTTCCTGCTCAGGTCCGACGTGACGCGCGAGCGGCTTTCGTTTGGCTACGGCGGTTTCGTCCGGGCGATGAGTGGGTCCGGGCTGGGCGTTCACGTCCAGCCGCACAAGGTTCGAGAAGTCGCGAGGCGGGCTTTGAGGATCGAGTACTGAACCATGTCCGAACGTCGCCGCGACAAGAAGCCGCGCTTTCCCCGGAAGCAGTGGCGGCCGGGTCAGCAGGAGCGCGTCGAGAACCCCAAGAAGGGCAAAGGGACGTATCGGCGAGGCGGAGACCGCCACGCAACGGAAGGCGAGACCGAGGAGTCGCGGGGTAGGGGGCTCCCGACTCCGCCGGAACGTCCGGCTGAAGACGGCCAAGAGGGGTCCGGCGGCACCTAGTCCTTTTCCTGCTCGTCGTCGGCGGGCAGGTCGGCGTCCGGGCCGACGGGTGTTGTTTCGGCTTCCAATTCGCCGAGGACGCGAAGGGCTTCCATGGCGGCCCGCTGTTCGGCCGCCTTCTTGCTGGGTCCCCATGCGCTGGGATAGCGGCGCCCGTGGATGACGACCGCGATCTCGAAAGCCTTGGCGTGGTCGGGCCCTTTCTCGTCGAGGACTTCGTAATGAGGCGTCGCGCCGAGGTCGCGCTGCGCGTGCTGCTGAAGAAGGGACTTGTAGTTGAGCGAGTACTCCCCGGCGACGACGTGGTCGATCTCGTCGGCC
>JAPLMM010000185.1 GCA_026387035.1 Planctomycetota bacterium | reverse complement strand
CGCGTTCATCGCCGTCGCCCGCTTCCTCGGGATGACGGAACTCGCGGACCTGTTAACCCGCGCTGCCCCGGACCCCGACGTCCCGCCGCTTGACCCCGGCGCGCCGGCCAGTTAAAAGAAGAGCGCGGCGGCTTGGGCTGCAATTGGCCCCGTTGAAAACATCCTTTCATCCTCCCTCTCCCTTGATGGGAGAGGGACGGGGTGAGGGTGAAGAAGGCATCCGGGGGCCCCGCTTCCCCCTCACCCTACCCTCTCCCACAAGGGGAGAGGGGGAACAAAGGCATGTTTTCAACGGAGCCGCCGCGCCGCCGGCAAGCAAAGGACTGACCGTGCCGCGACCGACCTGGGCCGAAGTCAACTTAAGCACCATCCGCGCGAACCTCGCCGCCCTGCGGACGCTCCTCGCGCCCGGCGTCAAGGTCCTCGGCGTCGTCAAGGCGGACGGGTACGGCCACGGCATGGCGCGCGTGGCCCGGGCGCTGGAGTCGGCGGGGATTGACATGCTCGGCGTCGTGATGGTCGAGGAGGGCGTCGCCCTGCGCTCCGCGGGCATCGGCGCGCCCATCCTCATGATGGGCTCGCTCCCGGCCGACGAGATCGCCAACCTGGTGGCGCACGACCTGGTGGCGACGGTGGCCGATGCGGCCACGGCCGAGGAGATCGACCGCGAAGCCCGCCGGGCGGCCAAGGTCGTCCCCGTCCACCTCAAGGTGGACACGGGGATGAACCGCCTGGGCGTGCGGGCGGAGGAGGCGGTCGGCGTCGCGGAGACGGTCGCCGGCCTGAAACACCTTCGCCTCGACGGCGTGTACACCCACTTCGCCTGCGCCGAGATGCCCGACCGCGCCGCCACGGAGGAACAACAGCGCCGTTTCGCCGAAGTGCTGCGCGCGCTCGGCGAACGGAACCTGAAGCCCCCGATGGTTCACGCGGCGAACACGGCGGCGATCCTCGCCCTCCCGGAGTCCCACTGCGACATGGTCCGGCCTGGGCTCGGCCTCTACGGCATCCTGCCGTGCGAGGGGGTGCCGAAGGCGGTCCGCCTGAAACCCGCGCTCGCGCTGAAGAGCCGCGTCGCCCACCTCAAGCGCGTTCGCCGCGGCGAAGGCGTCTCCTACGGCCACACGTGGCGGGCCCAGCGCGATTCCGTCGTCGGCCTCCTGCCCATCGGCTACGGCGACGGGTATCCGTGGGCCCTCTCGAACAAGGGGCAGGTCCGCCTCGGCGAAGGCCCGGCCGCTCGCCTCGCGCCGGTCGTCGGACGCATCTGCATGGACGCCACGCTCGTGGACCTGACGGACGTGCCTCGGCCCGAGGTCGGCCTCGCCGCGACGCTCATCGAGGCCGACGCCGAAAGCCCCCTCAGCGTCTCGGCGGTCGCCCGCCTCGCCGGCACCATCCCCTACGAAATCCTGACGGGCCTGGCGAAACGCATCCCGCGCGTGTACGTCTAGCCGAATGGTTCGCCCGGCGCTTACTCGCATGCGCGTCCGCTACTCGGCGGGGGCCTTCTCGGGCGTCTCGGGAGCGGCCGGCGGCGAGCCCTCTCCCTCTTTCTTGCGGAGGCGTTCGATCGCCTGGCGGGCTTCCTCGGCCGCCTGCGTGCCCGGATAGAACTTGATGACATCCTGGTAGGACTGAATGACGGCGAGGCGCTGGAACGGGTCATTACCGGCGTGTTTCTCGAACTCCTTGACGGCGTCCAACTGGATGCGCGCATTGACCTCGAGCGGGACGGCCGGCGCGACGGGACTTCCCGCCGGCGGCGCCGGTTGGACGAGACCGGTTCCCGGAGGCGAGGGTGCCGTGCCCTGCCCGGGCGCCGGCGTAACACCCTCGGGACCGGCGTGCGGCGTGAGCAGGAAGGCCACGACCACGGCCACGACGATGACGGCGGCCGCCAGCACACCGATGAGGAGCCAGAGTTTCCATCCCCCCAGCCGCAGGGCCTCCTTCGAGGGCAAGTCGGCGGGGTATCGCGCGGGGGAAGGCGTAGCATGGTGGCGTTGGGCGCGGCGGACGGCGCGGCCGAGGGCCTTCGAGAGGTGCGACCCCCGGTCCTCGAGCGTGATGGGCCCGATCTGGGCGCTCAGGGTCGCAGGCGTCGGGGCGACGTCGGCCGCCAACGCCGAAAACTCGAGCCGGTCCAGGGCCGCAATGAACTCCTCTGCCGTCTGGTACCGCTCCTCCGGGTCCTTGGCCATCGCCTTCTGCAAGAAGCGGTAGACGGCGATGGGCAGGTCGGGGGCGTACTGGCGCGGGTCGGGCAGAGGGGCGTTCAGGTGCTTTTTCATCATCTCGCGGTCGCTGGAGGCCTCGAAGGGGCTGCGGCCCGTCAGGAGGATGAAGTAGGTGGCGGCGAGGGAATACAGGTCGCTGGAGGCCGTCGGCTGGTCGCCGACCGTCTGCTCGGGGGCCATGTAGCGCGGCGTGCCGAGGCTGTGCCCCTCGCCGACGATGTCGCTCGCCTGCAGGACGTCGCGCGCCAGGCCGAAGTCGCTCACCTTCACATGGCCGTCGTTCGTCATCATGATGTTGCCGGGCTTGATGTCGCGGTGGATGACGCCTCGGCGATGGGCGTGGCCGAGGCCTTCGGCAGCGGCGCGGATGATGCGCGTGGCCTCGGCGGGCTTGAAACGCCGCTCGACGGCCAGGAACTCGTGCAGCGCGCCGCCGTCCACCAACTCCATCACGATGTAGAAGGTGTCCCGGTATCGGCAAATCTGGTGGATGGTGACGATGTTGGGGTGCGACAGTTTCGCGGCGCTGCGGGCCTCGCGGAGGAACCGGTCGAGGACTTTCGGCCCGGCCTTGACGATGTTCGCCGGGAGCATCTTGATGGCGACGGAGCGTTCCAGGTCCGTGTCGAAGGCGCGATACACGACGCCGAAGCCCCCGCTCCCGATCCGCGAGAGGATCTTGAAGCCGTTCAGGTTCGCCCCGACGAGCGGGTCGGTCTTGTCCTCTTGTTCCTCGCGCCTCGGCGCCGGTGGGGCCTCGGCGGCAGGTGGGATCCGGGGGGCCGGGGCCGCCTTCGGCGGAGCCGGTTCCGGTCCCGATGTGTCGGGAGCAGCGCCGGCGGCGGCATGGGAAGGGACCCACGCGTGGCCGCAACGCCGGCAGGAAACCGTCTCCTCCGCGCGGTCCCTGCGCACCTTGTAGCCCGCGCTGCACTTCGGGCAGGCCAGGAGCAGATAGCCCGACGAATGTGCCGACGATTCCTTGCCCATGAAAAGTTCCCGCCCGTCGGATGCGCCTGCGCGCCAAGGGGCGCGCACGCCAACCCTCCAACTCTTCAATTTTACTCGAACCGGCGGGAGGGTCAAACGATTTCGGCGAGTCGGCGGAAGGAGGTGTGCCAAGATTTTCTGGCAAACGTTAGGTCTTTGTAGCGCGGGGCCACGCCAGAGGCGGGCAAGCTTTACGCCCCGCGCAGTCCCGGCGCGCCGGGACCGCATGCGCAGCGCGGGGGATGAACCCCCGCGCTACAGTGGCAAGATAGCGCCAACCTTCGGAAACGGGTCATGCCAGAAAATGTTGCCGCACCCTTCGAGGCTACCGCGCGCGGCGCGGCTTGTGGCGGTGGCGCGGGGGGCCTATAATGGGGCCCGTCGGCCCTCGGAGCCTTCGATGACCCAGCGCGTGACAATCGGCGCCGTGCGGTTCCTGAACGCCGCGCCGCTCGTTCACGGCCTGGCGGAGCAGGCGGAGGTGGCCCTGCGCCTCGAGGACCCGAGCGCGCTTGCGCCGCTGCTTCTCGCGGGCGACGTGGACGCGGCCTTGATGCCGGCGATCGAGTATTTCCGCCTGTCGGCCGAAGCGCAGGAACGGGTCCGCCCCCGCAAGGCCGATGCCGGCTCCCTGGAGCCGTTCGTCGTCCTGCCCGTGGCCGCCATCGTCTCGGCTGGCCCGATCGGCTCGATCCGCCTGTTCGGCTATGCGCCGATGGCGAAGGTGCGGCGCGTGTTGCTGGACCCTGCGAGCCGAAGCGCCAACGCCATGACGCGGATCCTTTTCGCCCGGCGCTTCGGCGGGCGGCCGCACTTCGCCTTCCCGCACGAGGTCGGGCCGGACCACGCGCGCAAGCCCGACGCGGAACTCCTGATCGGGGACCGCGGCCTGGTAGCCGAGTGCCCCGAGGCTGAGTGGGTCCTCGACCTGGGGCTGGAATGGAACCGTTTCGTCCACCGCCCGTTCGTCTATGCCGTCTGGGTCGCGCGGGCCGACGCGCGGCTGGCGCGCCTTTCGGAACTCCTCGCCGCCGCACGCGATGCAGGTCTGGCGGCACGTGAAGACCTTGCGGCCCGGGCCGAGGCCGAGCGAGGCATCCCGGCGGACGTGGCGCGTCGGCACCTGGAGTCGCAGGTCAAGTACGCGTTCGGCCGGAAGGAGCGGGAAGGCCTGCTGCTGTTTTACCGGATGGCGGCGGAGGAGGGCCTGGCGCCCCCCGGGGTCCGGCTCCGCTTTCCGGAGGGGACCTGACATGGCCGTCGCGCCGCGGCGGAAACGACTCTCGGCAGCCGAGGCCCTCGACTTTTTGGAGCGTGCGGACCTGATGGACCTCGGCCGGCGTGCCGACGCCGTGTGCCGCCGCCTCCATCCCGGCCGCGTGCGGACCTACGCGGTCGACCGCAACATCAACTTCACCAATATCTGCGCATGCCGGTGCCGGTTCTGCGCGTTCTGGCGTCCGGCGGAGGCGCCCGACGCCTATGTGCTGGACGACGGCGCGATCGCCGGGAAGATCGCCGAGGCGGTCGCGCTCGGCGCGACGCACATCCTCATGCAGGGCGGGGTGCACGGGGGTCTGGGCCTCGGGTTCTACGAGGCCCTGCTGCGCGGGATTCGCCGGAGGTTCGCGGTGCGGATCCATTCCTTCAGCCCGCCGGAGATCGTTGCGCTGGCGGCGCGCGAGGGCCTTTCGGTGCGCGAGACGCTTGAGCGGCTGCGGTCGGCGGGCCTCGACAGCCTCCCCGGCGGCGGGGCGGAGATTCTGGTGGACCGGGTGAGGCGGCTCATCAGCCCGCGCAAATGCACGGCGGACGAGTGGATCGCGTGCATGCGGACCGCGCAAGGGCTCGGCATGCCGACGACCGCCACGATGGTCTTCGGCCACGTCGAGACGGCGGAGGAACGCGTCGAACACCTCCGGCGCTTACGAGACCTCCAGGACGAGACCGGCGGGTTCACGGCCTTCATCGCCTGGCCGTTCCAGGCCCGGAACACCGACCTGGAGCGGTCCGGGGCGCTCGGTCCCGCCTGGCAACCGGTGACGGGGGCCGAGTATCTGCGAATGGTGGCGGTCGCGCGGCTCTTCCTGGATAACGTTGCGAACGTGCAGGCCTCGTGGGTGACGATGGGGCCGAAGATCGGTCAGACGGCCCTTGCGTTCGGCGCGAACGACCTGGGGTCGACGATGATCGAGGAGAACGTGGTGGCGGCGGCGGGGTGCGTGCACCGGGCGACGCCGGCCGGGCTGGAGCGGCTGATTCGGTCGGCGGGCTTCGAGCCGCGACGGCGCGATTGCTATTATCGGATGGCCGGCGATTAGCCGATAGGTTCTGCGGAGAGGAGCGGGTGCAGCACAGAAAAGTGGCAACGTCCAGGAGTGCCACCGATTGCTTGTCAATCGGTGGGGCTGGAGTGCAGCGCACGGTTTGATAAGCAAACCGTGGCACCCCCCGGCCGAAGAAGTGCCACTTTTTTCTGCTGCACCCAGAAGAGCGGAGCGAGGGCATTCCATGCCCGAAATCGAGCCCATTATCGCCATTGCGAGGGAAGTCCTCGTCGGGCGGTCGCCGCTCGCGCGCGAGGACACGTTCCTCTTCGACCATTCGCTGCGGGTGATGCACGTGGCGGACCGGCTCTCGCGGTGCGAGGAGGCGGCGTCGTGGCGGGTCGACCGGTTCGCGCTGTCGGTCGCGGCGCTTTTTCACCAGGCGGCGACGGTCCGGCTGGACGAGGAGCGGCGGACCTCGACCGTCTATGCCGCGGCGACCATGAGCGCGGAGGACGTGAAGCACTACAGCGCGGAACTGGCCGGCGACCGACTTCGCGGCCAGGTGCCCGCCCGCCCGTTGGAACTCGTGCAGGAGATCATCCGCCGGACACACGACGCGACGGCCGAACTCGCGGAGGCCAAGATCCTCTCCGACGCCGACAGCCTCGACGACATCGGCGCCCTGGGCGTCTGGCGCGACCTCAGGCGCTACTGTCTCGAAGGCCGCGCCATCGACGAGGCCGTCAACGCCTGGGAGCGCCGCGAGGAGTACGGGTACTGGGAGGCGAGGCTGCGGGACGTGTTCCATCTGGAGACGTCGCGGCGTCTGGCGGAAGCGCGCGTCGCGTCGGCCCGCGCCTTCATGCACCAGTTGGGCCGCGAGCGTGCCGGCGACGACATCCCCGCCGAGTGAAAAACGGCGACGGCCGTCGTTTTAGAGATGTTTTGCTCTGTTGAAAACATGCTTTTGTTCTCCCTCTCCCCTTGCGGGAGAGGGTGGGGTGAGGGGGAAAAGGTTCGCCGCACGGCATTCACCCTCACCCCGTTCCTCTCCCATCGAGGGAGAGGGAGTATGAAAGGATGTTTTCAACAGAGCAAGACAGTTTCCCAGCGAGTTCTCGTCAGGAATCGTGCATGTCGGCCAAGCCGAAACGACTCCCGTCCCCGGTTCCCATGCCCGCGATTATTCTGGGCAGCGGCATCTGGCACGTCCTGACGAAGGAAGGGGGGTTCGACCTCGGCAGCGGGCGGGCGGTGGATACGCCGTTCGGACCCTCGCGGCCCGTCTTCGAGGCCGCTCTGCCGGGCGGCCGGCGAGCGCTCCTCCTCGCGCGCCACGGCGAAAAGGGTTACGAGACGGGCGCCTGGAGCGTCAACTATCGCGCCAACCTCTGGGCCCTGAAGGCGCGGGGCGCCGACGCGGTGCTGGCGACGAGCGCGTGCGGCGGCATCGACCCGCTTCTTTCGGTCGGCACGTTCGTTTTGCCGGACGATATTCTCGACCGGACGACGAACCGCGCGAAAACCTTTTTCGAGGGGACCGGCCTGGGCATCCTTCGCCACGCGGAGCCGTTCTGCCCCGCGCTTCGGGGTGCGCTGGCGGGGGCGCTGGAGACGGCCGGCGTGCGGCACCGGGTGGGCGGCGTGTACGTCTGCGTGGACGGTCCTCGGCTGGAGACGCCGGCCGAGATCCGCCTCTTCGCCTCCCAGGGGGCGTCGCTGGTGGGGATGACGCTGGCGCCGGAGTTCGCGCTGGCGCGCGAGTTGGAACTCTGCTACGCGCCGCTCTCGTGGGTGGTGAACCCGGCGGAGGGCGTCGCCGAAAGGCCCTACCGGCCGG
>JAPLMM010000184.1 GCA_026387035.1 Planctomycetota bacterium | reverse complement strand
AACGTTCCCAGGCCGCCCGGCACGGTCGCGTCCGCCGCGATGGTCACTTGCTCCGACCCGTAGCGGAACGTCCCCAGTTTGTCCGTCGTCAGAAACGAGTCGCCCGCGTACGAAAGTTCCATCCCCAGCACGCGGTCCAGTTCTATCGGGTGCCCGCACGATTCGTGCACCTGGAGCGCCAGTTGCCCGCCGTCGAGAACGATCGTCCGCCTTCCTTCGGGGCAGGGCGGGGCCGCCAGCAGCGCCTCCGCCTCCTCGGCCACGCGCGGGGCCTCCCCCGCGAGATCCATCGCCTCGACATATTCCCATCCGCCGGTCGCAAAGTTCCCGCGGAAACTGTTCGGATACGACCGGACCTGAAGGTCGCCGCCTCCGATGGCCGTCGCCGCAATCCCGCCGCCCGTCTGCACGATCCGCTGCTCGATCCGCGCCCCTTCGGTCGATGCGAAGAATTGCCGCATCTCGTACGCCGCGCTGAACGCCTCCGCCAACTTGACGTTCGGCCCCTTCATCGCCCGCGACGCCCCTGTGAGGAGCGCCAACTTTTCTTCCAGCGGCACGGCGAACGGGTCCTTCGCCGTCGGCGTCTCGTACCGCGCCTCGGCCGGCGCGACCGGCGCAAGGTGCACCGCCTCGCCCCGCAGCCGCGCGCTCGCCCGCGCGATCTCCACCGCCTCGCCCACCACCGCCTCGACCGCTCCCCGGACGTCGCCGTACCCGACGCCCAGCCCCGCCATCACCTCGCACGCCCGCTCCGCCAGTTCCTTCACGCCTTTTCGCTCCGCGCCGGTCTCTTCTTGCGCCTTGCTGTGTTTGTTTACTTCTTACTTCTGCGGTTCCTTGCTCGATATTCTGTGTTGCTGTTTTCCCCGATTATTCCTTTGCTGTTTTCTGCGTGCTCTGCGTCCTCTGCGGTTAAATCCCGCCTCCCCCGCGCGGGGAACCGTCGAGTATACGCCCCCGCGCGCTTTTCTTCAAGCGCGCCCCGCCTCAAGGGCGATTCTAGAAGGAGAGCCCCGACCCGTCGGGAGCCGGGAGATCCCGCGCCTTGACGCCCCTGGCCGTCCATTTCGCCGTCCGCCCGGTACTGCC
This sequence comes from Planctomycetota bacterium, assembly GCA_026387035.1. Lineage (NCBI taxonomy): Bacteria > Pseudomonadati > Planctomycetota > Planctomycetota bacterium. The sequence goes on along the minus strand of JAPLMM010000184.1, from coordinate 999 downwards.
TCTCTTCTGGTGCGCCCTGGTCGCGGCCGTCTTCGTCGCCCTCGTGGGCCTCATCCTCTGGCGACGCCGGCCACAGGTCTCGCCTCGGAGGCAAAGGATCCTCCTCGTCCTTCGCGCCGCCGTCGTTGTCGCCGTCCTGCTGCTGCTCTTTCGCCCCGAGATTTCCTGGCAAACTCGCCGCCCCGTCCCCGGCCAGGTCACCTTCCTCCTCGACGCCTCCCGCAGCATGACCATCCGCGACGTCGCCGCCCCCGCCGCCCTAAAGCCCGGGGATGAGTCGCGACGCAGTCGCGACGAATCCCCGGGATCGCCTTCCGCCGTTCAATCCGCAATTTTACCCGCCGTAGCCCTGCGTCCCGTCCGCCATAGCCCGCAGGGCGACGGCGGAAGCCTTGGCGAAGCAGGGGCGAAGGCGGGCCGCAATCCGCAATCCGCAATCCCCCCCGACGCCCTCTCCCGTGCCGCCGCCCTCCGCCGCGCCTTCCTCGCCGCACCCGACCCTTACGCCGACCTCGCGCGCCGCGCCGTCGTCCGCTCGTATGCTTTCGGCGCGCGCTTCCGCCCCGCCGCCAACTTCGCCCCCGCCCCCGCCGACCCGCGCACCGACCCCGGCGAAGCGCTCGCCGATCTCGCCGACCGTGCCGCGCCCACGCTCCGCGCCGTCGTCCTCGTCGGCGATGGCGCCGCCAACCGGGCCGCGCGCGGCTCGCCCGAGTCCGCCGCCGCCCGATTGCTCGAGCGCGGCATCCGCATCCACGCCGTCGCCGTCGGCTCCCCTGAACCTTCCGACCGCGTCCGCGACGTCGCCGTCCGCGACCTGCGGTGCCCCCAGCGCGTCTTCGTCGGCAACCGGCCGGAGGTCCGCGCCGCCGTCTCAGCCCTCGGCATGAAAGGCCGGCCCGTCCGCCTCGTCCTGAAGGCCGACGGCCGCGAAATCGCTCGCCAGGACTTCACCCCCGACGCCCCGAGCGCCGCACGCGAGGTCGTCTTTACCCCCAC
>JAPLMM010000183.1 GCA_026387035.1 Planctomycetota bacterium | reverse complement strand
GCCGGAGTTTCCAATACCGGCCGCTGGCGGTCACCGGTGACTTCGAGAAGGGTCAGGTGCTGGGCGAGTACACGCTGGAACTGAGGAACGAAGGGGCCCACGGCGTGATCCGGGGGCTGGCGACGTCGTAAGGCATGAGGCCGGGCGTGGGCCGGCCGCTTCGGCGGTCGGCCCCGCCGGCCGATGCGTGGGGCGCCTCGTGTTGGAGGCGAGCGGCACAAAGGAGAGCGAGGGATGGCCAACTTTTCGACCGACGCGGACCTGCTGAAGTGGGAGCCGGCGCTCTTTCGCGAGATCGCCCCGGCGCACCAGTGCCTCACGCGCGGCGAGGGGGCGTCGAGCCTTATCTACCAGGTGACCGCGCCGGACGCGGCGTTTGTCGCTGCGCGCGTCCGGCCCGGCCACGTGGTGCACCTGGCGAATCCGGACCAGGGGGTGGACGGGTACTACGAGGTCGTGAGCGTCGAGGGGGAAACGGAACTGCTGGCGACTCTCGTCGGCAGCCCGGTGGACGAATGGGTGCCGCTGCCGACGGCGACGGACCTGGACTTTGCGATCCACACGTTCGATCCGCAGCACGAGGAGGCGCGGTGGGCGCTGCTGGCGCGGTTCGGCCTGGAGATGGACGCTTCGGACGGCGCCAAGGACCTCGAGCGGTGGATCCTGGAGCACCGGAGTCTGCGGCGGGCGAGCGTCGCGCTGGTGCTGGCGATGGTCTTGCGGGGCCAGGCAGCGGGCGGGTCGGCCGATGGGGCGCTCGCGCGCAAGGCCGAGCATTACGCCCGCCTGTACGAAGACGAGGTGGCGAAGGTGCGCCTGGCCGTGGACCGCGACGCGGATGGCCGGCCGGACGATGTGCGGTCGCTCGGCAGCCATCGGCTGCGGCGCGACTGAACGGCGCGTGGCAGGCGCCATGAGGCAAAGAGAATGAACGCAAGCGATGTGGCGATTCTGGAAGCGATTTCGGAGCGGCTCGGGCAGGTGGCGGGCGTCCGGACGGTCCGCGTGAAAAGCGCGGGGCAGAAGGTGGAAGTTCCGCTCAGCCGCTACGTCGCCGTCACGATTGAGCCGGCGGGCGCGGAGACGCTCGCTTGGCCCGAGGTGCCGGCAGGGCGGTACCGCCTGGTGCACTGGCGTGCGGCGGTGCTGGACCGGGCGCTCGTGGGAACGAAGGCGTTTGAGGCGCTGGCGTTGGTGGCGGAGGCGTGCCGCGAGACGCTCCTGGCGGAGCCGTCGCTCGGCGGCCTGGCGGAGGACGGTCCGGCGGCGGCGCGCAACGGCGACTTGGCGCCGGCGGCCGGGGCGACGCGTGTCGGAGCCGCGCAACTCTCGGAGGCCGTTCCAGGCGAGCCGACGGCGCTCGCGTTTTGCGGCGCCTCGGGCCGGTGGGAGGAGCCGATGGCAGGGGCGGCGGCGCTGGACGACGAGTTGCTGTTTTCGTCCGGCCCGCACGTCGTGGCGGTCGGCAGCCCTGTACGCCGCGTCAAGGACGAGGCGTTCAACGGCCTGGCGGGCGGCTTGGCGCTCGACCTCGGCGATGGGCCGCGGGAGATCCTTCAGACGGGCGTGCTTTCGGCGGCGTCGGTGTCAGCACTTGCGCAACTCGAGCAGGCCGTAGAATCGTTCATCGATGGGCGGGCCTACATCCTGACGGCCCCAGACGGGACCGATTACACGAATTGTCGCATGGAACGATTCGAGCGGCTGGGGCCGCCCCTCGTCGGCCTGAACTGGCACCGGCAGTACCGCATCACATACCGGCAACTGGTGAGGTGAAGAGTGGCTTACTGGACGGAGGGAATCGCGCGCGTTCGCGTCCGGCCGCTCGTGGTGGACATGGCGGAAGGCAACCCCGTCGGGCCGGCGGGGGCGCTCGATGTCACGTGGGAGTCCACGCAGGCGGACCGGTGGCACCAAGTGTACGTCAACGGGCGCCTGGGGGGCGTGACGGCCGCACCCGGGGATCGGCGGCTGGTCGTATCGGGGCCGGTCGGCGGGAGCGGCGCGCTCGGGCGGGTTCTGGTTGAGGTCGTTGCGGTGGACGCGGCCGACCGAGAGACGGACCTCGGCGGCGAACTCGTAGGGTTGGGGGCCGAGCAGGGCGCGCGCGTCCGCCTGGCTTGGCAGGCGGGCCTGTACCTTGACGCGAACCTGGAATCGTTCGACGTTTTCGCCGACGGGCGCACGGGGACAGTGGACTACGAAGCGCCGCTCAACGAGGCGCCGATTCCGGCGCGGCCGGGGGGCCAGGCGCCTTGGGGATACGGATGCGGCGGCTACGGCGTGGGAGGCTACGGCCAAAGCGCGGGGCGATACGAGTGGGTGACGGACGACTTAGAGCCTGGCGCGTGGCGCTTCAGCGTCGTAGCGGTGGACGCGGCGGGGAACCGTTTGGTGTCGGCCTCGGAGACGGCGGTCGCCGTCTTGCCGGTCCCCCGGCCGCCGGAGAACTTTCGCGTGACAGGCTTCGACCCGGTGGGGGCGCGCGCGACGCTGGCTTGGGAAGCAAGCCCCGACGTCTGACGGGGCGCTTGGTGCAGGGAAAGGAAAACACATGCCTTCGACTTTCACGCCGAACCTGAACCTCGAGAAGCCCGCCCATGGTGAGCGTGTGGACGATTGGGACGCGTGTCTGAACGCGAACCTCGACGCGATTGATGCAGCCGCCTGGCTCGTGCCCGTCCGGACGGACGACCCGGCGTCGCCGGCGGACGGCGAGCAGTGGGTCCGTTTGGACCTGGCGCAACTTCGTGTTCGTGTCGGCGCGACGACATACAAAGTGGACTTGGCGGCTGTCTGACGTGCGGGAGGCGGGCCATGCTTGTGTTTCGGATGGATGAGCAGAACTTCGGCGAGGGCGAGCGCGACGGCGCGCGGATCGTCACCGGCCAGGGTCTCAAGGTGGACTTCGACGAATTTGCGCCCGATAGTCAGGCGCTCGGCTTCTGGCACCTGCACGACGGCGCTTGCCAGGGAGAAGGGACCGGTCTGGCCGACGCTTCCGGTGCCGGCCATGACCTAACGAACCACGGCGCCGAGTCGGTCGAGGCCGGCTACCGGTTCGCCGGCGCAGGTCAATACCTCGAGGGAGCGTTTGCAGGCCAGCCCGCCCGTGCGGCGCTGACCCTGGAATGTTGGGTCCGGGCCTGGGCGACGGCGATGGGAACGGTCGGGGCGCCGGGCGAATACCGCATTGCGGGTGCCAACTCGCTTCTACTCCTTCGCGCTCTTCGGCACGCGACTCCGGCATCGAGTTATATCCTCGGCACCTACTATGACGGCACGTTATACAACGCGCAGTGGACGGGTGCGGCGGCCGACGCCGTCCTCGCCGGCGCCGCCCCCTGGCACGTCGCGGTCGCCATGGCGAACGGTTCACCCGTGCGACTCTTCGTCAACGGTGTTCTTGTGGCCGCGAGCGCGGCCAGC
>JAPLMM010000182.1 GCA_026387035.1 Planctomycetota bacterium | reverse complement strand
GCCATGCTCTTCTGGCAGCATAGCCTGTATGGGTCGGCCGACCTGGTGCTGACGCCGAAGCCCGTCCACGGTCCCCGCGGCGAACTCCTCGAGGACTGCTGGTCGAGGCCGGCGGACCTTTACCGGCGCCTGGCGGAGTCGCTGGGCCCGTTCGACTTGATGCACTACTGGGGCCCGATGGCGGGCCTCGGGTCGAGCCGATGGATCGCCGACGCCGCGCTCGAGGTCTGGCGCAGCGATCGGCCGGACCTCGCCCTCGTTTACTTGCCGCACCTCGATTACACCGGCCACCGCGCCGGGCCGACGTCCGACGCGCATCGCGAGGCCGCGAGAGAACTCGACGCGCTGGTCGCGCCGCTCCTTGCCGCGGCTGAGGAGGACGGCGCCCGCGCGATCGTCCTCAGCGAATATTCCTTTGTGCCGGTCCGGCGGGCCGTCGCGCTGAACCGCGCGCTGCGCGAGGCCGGCTTCCTGGCGGTGCGCGAGGTGGCCGGCGCCGAGTACCTCCACGCGGGCGACTCGCGGGCCTTCGCCATGGTCGATAACCAGGTCGCCCATGTTTACTTTCCGGCGTCGTCGGACCTGGAGCGCGACGTGCGGAAGGTCCGGGCGATTCTTGAAGGTGTGGACGGCGTCGGGGCGGTGCTCGACCGGGCGGCGATGAGCGAAGTCGGCCTGGACCACGTGCGGAGCGGTGAACTGGTGGCCCTCGCCGAGCCCGACGCCCACTTCACCTACTATTGGTGGCTCGACGACTCGAAGGCGCCGCCCTTCGCCCGCACCGTGGACATCCATGCGAAGCCGGGGTTCGACGCGGCTGAACTTTTCGTGGACCCGGCGACGAAGGCGATTCCGCTCTCGGCCGAGCGGGTTCGCGGTTCGCACGGCCTCGTGCCGGACGACGGCGCGGGATGGGCCGTCTTCTGCACCTCCGAGCCGGCGAAGGAACTGATCGGCCGCCGCTCCATCCGGGCCGTCGAGGTGGCGCACCTGGTGGCGCCCGGCGTCGGGCGGTGACGACGGGAAAACTTCGCGAATGGCCGCACTTCCTTCGGCGGCCCGCGGGCGATAGGATGGAATCCCGGGGGTGGACCCGGAAGGGCCTTGAGGGATGAACGAGGTCGAGAAACCGACGCGTAGGCGGCGGACGTGGCGGACGATTCTTCTCGTCGCCGGCGCGCTCGTCGCGCTTCTGGCGGCCGGGGTGATCCTCTTGCCGATGCTGCTGCCCGAGAGCGCCATGTGCCGGCAGGTGGAGGCCGCGCTTTCGGAGCGGCTGGGCGGCCGGCCCGTCACGGTCGAGTCGGCCGGTTTCCGCTGGGGCGAGGGCCTGCGCGTGACGGGCCTGAAGGTCGGCCGGCGCGACGGCGGGCCGGAGACGCTTCTGGCGCGGGCCGACCGGCTCCTGGTGCGCTTCAGCCCGCTTGATGTCGCCCGGGCCGCCGCGGGCGGCGACGTGCCCATCGAGACCCTCCGCGTCGAAGGCCTCGAGATCTGGCTCGTCCTGGAGCGCGACGGACGCTGGAACACGAGCGACCTGGCCGGTCCCGGCGCGCCGGGACTGCACGCCCGCTCCATCCAGGTCACCGACGGAACGATCCACGTCGAGAACCGGGCCCTCGGGCGCAGCGTCACGCTGGCCGGCGTGCGCGGCAGCATCGGCGAACTCGCGACGACCGGCCAGGGCTACGTGACGATGGCTGCCCAGGTGCCGGCGCCCGACGGGTCCGACGCCGGACGCCTCTCCATCACCGCGAGCACCAATTCCGTCGACTTCAGCCGCTCCGACGCGCTGGCCGGCAGCCTGAAGGTCGAATGGCAGGACGTCGTCTGGTCGGAGGCGCTCGGCATGGTGCTGGCCGACCCGCGCCTGCGCGGGCTCATGAGCCGGACGACCGGCCGACTGTCGGCCTCGTTCGGCGGCGGGGCGTGGCAGGTGGAAGGCGCGGTCGAAGGGAACGACCTGGCCCTCGAGTCACTCGGCGTCGAGGCCACCGTGCCCCACGCCATCCTCGGGTTCCAGGTCCGCCGGGCCGCCGCCGAGGCGCCCCTGAAGGTGGACCTGGTGAAGTTCTCCGCGCCGGGGGTGAACCTGCACCTGGAGGCGGGAACGCTCCGGGTGGACGGCGCGGCCCTTCGCGAAGTGGACCTGAAGGCGCGGACGATGCTCACGTGGGCCCCGCTGGCCCGGAGTCTGGCGCCGCTCCGGCGCTGGGCCGAGCGGTTCGAGCGCCTGGACGGCAACGCGGACCTGGTTCTCGCGTTCAAGAGCACGGCGGAGGGTCTTCGGCTCTCCGGGTCGCTCGACCTGAAGGACACGCGGGCGGTCCGGCCGGGCGTCGTGCGCAAGCAGATGGACCGCGTCCTCGTGCTGGAGTGGGAGGCCGATGGGCGCAGCGATTTGACGGGCTGGAATGTCCGGCGTGTCATGGTGGAGAGCGAGGCGGGGCGCCTCACCGCCGCCGGCCGGCTGCCTCTGCCCGATTGGGGCGCGGAGGGAGGCTGGCAGGTCGGCGGGGCGACGTTCGAGGCCGAGGCGCGCGTCACCGACGCGGGGGCGCTGGTGGCCCTGGCGCCGGTCGTTCGCCGGGTGCTCGGGGACATCGAGATGACCGGGCCCCTCGAGGCGCACGTCGCGCTGGCGCCCGAACCGACGGGCGCGGCGGCGCCCGCCTGCCGGGCCGCGCTCCACATCAATCTGACGCCGACGGCGGTGCGGTGGCCCGGCGGCGTCGCAAAGCCGGCGGGCATGGAAGCGAGGCTCGACGGCTCAGCCCTCGTGGCGGGCGACGGGCGGCGGGTGGACCTCCAGAAGGTCAGCGTGCACCTCGACAAGGCGGCGCTCGATTGGATCGGGACGGCCGAGTTCCGACCCGCTCGCCCAGTCGAGTCGCCCGAGGCGACCGGCGAGGGCGAAGGCCCCGTCGCCGGACGACTGAGCGGCCAGGTCTCCATCGAAGGCGTCGAGGCCGCCGGCGCGGTGCTCTTGCCCGGGCGGTTTCCGCCCGAGACGCCGCCCATCCGCGGCAAGGCGGCGCTGGCGGTCGAGGCCGACCTCGCGGGCGGCGCAGTCGAAGGCACGATCGAGGCCGACTTGGCCGGGATCGCCATCAACGCGGGCCAGTACTTCCTGAAGCCCGACGGGCGACCTGCCGGCGCGAGGCTGACGGGCAAGTGGACCCCCGGGCCGCCGGCGGTCGGCACGGTTCCGGCCGGTCCGAGCCGCCTCGAGGGCGAGGCGGTCCTGCGCCTCCCCGGGGCGGTCGTCCGGCTGACGGGCCAGAGCCAACTGCGCGTCGCCGCGGCCGAGCCCAACCCGGCCCGCCCGCAGCAATTGGCGGGCGCGCCACCCGCGCGGTCCCTCGTCGTCGAGGCGGGTCCGGTCGCGCGGCTCGACGTGTCGGCGGACTTCGACGACCTGGCCCGGGCCATGGAACTCGTGCCGGCCTTGAACCGGCGATTCGCCGGCCGGTTGGCGGGCGGCGGGCACGCGACCTTGCGACTCATCACCGTGCCGAAGAACCTGAACCTCAAGGCCGGCGCCGACCTGACGGAGGCGTCGGTGGACCTGGAAGGCGTCCTGGCGAAGCCGAGGCAGATGCCTCTGGAAGTCCGGTTGTCGGCGGACGTCGTGTCCGACCAGGATGCGGCAGGCGCGCCGATCTTCGTGTGTGAGACGGAAGCGGAGGGCCGGCTGGGCGAGTCGGCGACGCGGGCGACGGGTCGGCTGGAGTTCCTCGCGCCGCCGGCGCTCGGCGCGCTGGAGAGCGTCGACGAGATCGAAGCGCTCCTTCGCTCCGCCGCCGTCCAGGTCGCCGCCACGTGGGAACACGACGCGGCCCTGCGGGAGGCGGTCCCCTTCCTCGCGCCGCTCTACGACTGGTGCAATCTGGAGGGAGCGATCGCCCTGGCGGCGACGATCTCGGGAACGCCGGCCCGCGGCACGGTCCACGTGGACGCCAGCGCCACCGATTGCCGCATCCTCCAGTCCCGGCGCGCCGGGATCGTCAAGCCGGCGGGAGTCCCCGCGACGGTCTCCCTCGACGTGCGCTACGGCCAGGTGCCGGGCGAGATCCTGCTCGATACCCTGGTGGTGCGCCTGGCCGACGGGAAGGTCGAGGCCGCCGGACGCGCGCTGTTCGATCCCGGCGCGCCGGGACTGTGGGCGTTTCCGATGCCGACGGCCTGGTCGCTCCGCGTGAAGGGGGGCGTCCCGGACGTCCGTTCGGTGGCGGCCCTGTTTCCGGCGCGCGTGGCGGCGCTGAAGGCGACCGGCGGCGCGACGCTGGACATGGAGGCGTCGGCGGATGCTTTCGGCTTCTCGCTCGAGCGGTGCGAGATCGCGTTCCGCCAGACGGGGCTGGATTGGCTCGGGAAGCGGCTGCTCCTGGACGGCCCGATTTCGTACGACGGCCGCCGGCTGGCCACCGACGGGCTGCGCCTGGCGGCGGGGCGGTCCGACGTCACGCTGGTCGCGTACGTGTCGGACCCGGGGCGGGCGCCGCGGGGGTCGCTGTTCATCCGCGGCAAGACGGTGGCCCTGGAGGAGGTGCAGGCGCTGGTGGAGGAGACGAGCCGGCGGCTGGCGTCGTGGGCCGCCCCGCCGGGGCAGGCGGAGGCGGCGGTGCGGACCCGGATGGACGACCTGTCGGCCCGTCTGGCGCGGCGGCTGCGCGGCCTGCTGGGCCGGGCCGACGTCTCCGGCGACATCGCGCTCGGCGAGGTCACGCTCGCCGTCGCCGACCTGGGGGCGAGTTACACGCTCGGCGGCTTCGAGGCCGAGTGCTCCCTCAGCCGGCGCCGATTCGACGTCCCGCGCTTCGCGTGCACCCTGAATGACGGCAACGTCTCGGGGAGACTGGCGATCGACTTCGCGACCCTGCCGCCTGTCCTTTCGCTGGTATTCACGGCCCAGGATTTGAAGATGGGCGACAACCTCAAGCCCTTCATCGACCGCACCTTCCCCGGCATGGAGGTGTTCGGGCGCTTCACCCACACCGAGGCGCTGACGCAGGAATTGGCGAAGGGGTCCGCGCCCGTCGGCCGAGGCGAGACGGTCCTCGTGGACGGCCTGTTGAGAGGGCCCGGCGCCCCGGACTACGTCACGAATCTCCTGCCCGGGCTGAAGTTGACGACCTACCGCTTCAATCGCATGAGCAACGTCTTCGAGCATATGCCGAACGGCGACACCGAAAACCGCATGATCTTCGACGGCCAGCAGTACGACATTTTCATGTTCGGCGTGACGCGCGCGGGCGGCGCCATCAATTACACGCTCGGCGTGGACCTTTCGGTGAGCCTCGGCTCGAAGGTCTGGAGCCGCACCCTCGACCAGGGGAAGATCCCTCTGATGCACTACACGGGGCGGATCGTGGGGGCTCGGTACGTCCCGCCGGGGCCGGAGATTTCCTACGTCCTGCCGCACGAACTCGCCTACGACCTGTTCATCCGGCGAAACCTTTTGTTCCAATTGCTCGCGCATCTCGGCGAAAAGCCGCCCGACCTGGGGAACCCCCCGCCGCCCCCCGGCCGCAGCCCGACAAACCCGGGACCGTGAATGGCCGCTCACGACATCCGAACGTTCATCGCGAGGCTCGAAGCGGCGGGGCAACTGGTGCGCGTCCGGGCCGAGGTCTCGGCGGACCTGGAGATCGCCGAGATCGCGAGCCGCCTCGCGGCGTGCGGCGGCCCGGCCGCCCTCTTCGAGAACGTCGCGGGACACACGATGCCGGTCCTCGTCGGCGCGTTCGCGTCGATGGAGCGGATGGCCTTGGCCCTCGGGGCCGAACGCATCGACGAGGTCGCCGAGCGCGTCGCTCGCCTAGCGGCCACGGTTCCCCTGGCGGGCCCTGGGCCTCGCCGAGGGGCGGGCGGCGCGGGGCTGGCGGCCAAGGTGAAGGCCCTGCCGAAACTCCTGGAACTGGCGCGTCTGCGGCCGAAGACGGTCCGCTCCGGCCCGTGCCAGGACGTCGTTCGCACCGACGACGCCGACCTCGGGCGCCTGCCCGTCCTGCGCTCGTGGCCCGGCGACGGCGGACCGTTCATCACCCTGCCGCAGGTTTACACGGCGGACCCGGACGGAAAACATCGCAATGTGGGAATGTATCGGCTCCAGGTGTTCGGGCCGCGCCGTCTCGGCATGCACTGGCACCGCGACCACGACGGGGCCCGCAACTATCGCGCGTGGGCCGAGCAAGGCCGGGCGATGCCCGTCGCCGTCGCGCTCGGCGGCGACCCCGTCCTCACCTACGCCGCTACCGCCCCGCTGCCGTACGGCATGGACGAACTCGTCTTCGCCGGCTTCCTCCGCGGCGAGGCGGTCCGCGTCGTCCCGTGCAGGACCGTTCCCCTGGCCGTCCCCGCCGACGCCGAAATCGTCATCGAAGGAACCGTGGATCCCGAGGAGCGAGCCCGCGAGGGTCCCTTCGGCGACCACACCGGCTACTACACGCCCGCCGACGAGTATCCCGTGATGCGCGTGACGGCCATCACGCACCGCGCGGACGCCGTCTATCCGGCGACCGTCGTCGGGCGATTCCCGAAGGAGGATTGTTACCTGGCGAAGGCGACGGAGCGGATCTTCCTCCCGGTCATCCGCACCGTCGTGCCGGAAGTGGTGGACATCAACCTGCCGCTCTTCGGCGTCTTTCACAACTGGGCGTTCGTCTCGATCCGCAAGACCCGGCCGGGCCAGGCGCGCCAGGTCATGCGCGCGATCTGGGGCCTGGGGCAGTTGGCTTACACGAAGTTCCTGGTCGTCGTGGACGAGGGCGTCAACGTCCACGACTCGGACGAAGTCCTGTGGCGCGTCGGGGCCGAGGCCGACCCGCGCCGCGATACTTGTCTGGAGACGGGGCCGGCGGACGTCCTGGACCACGCAGCCCCGGCGGGCGGCGAGGGCGGGAAACTCGGCATCGACGCCACACGCAAACTTCCCGAAGAGGTCGGCGGCCGGCCCTGGCCTGAACCCCTCGCCCCGGACCCCGACACCGCCGCACGCGTCACGCGCCGCTGGCAGGACTACGGCCTTGAATAAGCGGATTCACGCAAGTCTTGCCCACCTTTGGCGCGGCGGGTCTCCGTACCCGCCGCGCGAAAAAGCCCCTTTGCGCGGTGGGTACGGAGACCCACCGCGCAAGACTCGGGAATACGGTCTTGAATGAGCGCCCGGCAGGAAAATCGGCGGCCGTGCGCGAAATCTTCGCCGCCGTCGCGCCGCGGTACGATTTTCTGAATCACCTGCTGTCGGCGGGGCTGGACCATCGCTGGCGCTCGCGTGCGGCCCGGGCGTGCGGCCCGCCTTCGCCAAGGCTACGGCGGGCAAGCCGGGGCGAAACGGCCCTCGACGTCTGCTGCGGCACGGGGGACCTGGCAGCGGCGCTGCTCAGGCGCCGGGCGTGGGGCCGCGTCATCGCGTGCGACTTCTCGTCGGCCATGCTCGCCCGCGCGCGAAGGAAACTCGCAGGTCCGATCCGCGCCGGGCGCGCCAGCGTCCTGGAGGCCGACGCGCTTCGCCTGCCCCTCGCCGACGGGTCGGTGGACGCGGCCGCCTCGGCCTTCGGCCTGAGGAACCTGGAGGATCCCGCGCGCGGACTTGCGGAGATGGTCCGCGTCGTCCGGCCGGGAGGCCGGGTGGTCGTCCTGGAGTTTCACGCGCCGGCCGGCCGGGGACCCTGGGCCGCGGCCTTTAGGCTTTACTTTCATCGCGTTCTGCCTACGCTGGCCGGGTGGATAGCCTCCGCAGGATGCTGCGCAGGCCCCGACCGCGGCGGGTATCGGCACCTGGTGGACTCGGTCGAGGCGTTCGGTCCGGCGGAAGCGACGGCCGAGGCCATGCGCGCCGCGGGCCTGGAGGCCGTCACCGTCGAACGGTTGCCGGGCGGGATCGCGGCCGTCTTCGTCGGCCGAAAGCCACGCTGATACGGATTCGTCCTATGCACTGCGCCAAATGTTACTTTTTCGAGACGGCGGTCGGCGACGAGGTGTGCAACCGCTGCGGCCGGGCGTACCTTCCCGAGGCGAACGTGTACCTGGGCCTCGCGGTGTTCGTGACGGCCGGCCTGGCGTGGTCGCTTCGAGCCCTCCTGACCGCGTCGGTGGACCCGTTCGTCCGGCCGGCGCTGGACGTGGGGGCGTGGGTGACGTGGCCGGTCTCGATCATCGAGCGTCCGGCCTACGGCCTGGTGATCGGGGCGTTTCTGGCGATGCTGGCGGTGGCGCCGATCCTGACGGGGGTGATGTATGGCAAGCGCGGGGGCTGGCTGCTGGTGCTCGTCATCGCGCTGGTGGGCCCGTCGCGGCTGGGGGGGTCGCCGATTACGTTCGTCCTGCCGACGGCCGTCTTCGCCGGCGTCCTGGCGCTGGGCGTATGGATCGCGGCCGGGTACACGCTGCGCTTGCGGAGCCGACTGGCGGGCGCCCTGCTTGGGCTCATTCCGGCGGCGGCGTATTGGTTCATCGCCACGGCCGCGAGCGACACCAGTGCGGTGGCGCCGGTGCTCTGGGGGGTCGTGTATGTGGCGCCGGTGGCGGCGGTGGGTTTTTCGGCCGCGGCCGCCTCGCTCGTCGTCGCCGTCGGGTGGGCGGACGGGTGGCACGTCCGCTGGCCCGGCGCGCTGCTGGCGGTCCTTGCGGCCGGGCCGATCCTCTCGCTCCTGGCGTTCGTCGGCATGGACGAGGTCCGGTACGGGTTTCTGAAGCGGCCTGTGGGCGAGGCGCCGAGCGTTCCGCCGCTGAAGGAGTATTGCGAGTTTCTCTCGCGCTATCCGTCGAGCCGGCGGTCGGCCGAGATCCGCGCCGACCTGGCCGCCCAACTCACCCGGCTGGGGCCCGCCCGGCTTCGCCAGGGCGGAGCCCCGCTACGCCGGGGCGAAGCCCGGCCGGAGGGGTTCCCGGAGGCCCGGCAAGTCTGGCAGGAGATTCTGGCCAGGAATCCCGACAGCCGATGGGCGATGGACGCGCAACGGCACCTGGGCGACGCCGACGCCGCCGACGGCCTCTTCGCCGAAGCCGAACGCCAGTACCGGGCCGCCCTCGACCGGACCGCCGGTCTGGAGGTGCCCGACGTGGCTCCCCTGGCCGATTTCACCGTCCTGGGGCACTTGCTGACGGTCGGCGACGCGCTGGAGGTGTGCGACCGGGCCAACCATCTTCAGGCCGTCCGCCAGGAGGTGCTTCTGCACCTGGCGATCCTCGAGGAGAATCACCGGCCGACGCCCGCGGGGACGCGCGCGCTCGCCCTCTTTTTCCGGGCCTTCGCCTTGAAGGGAACGAACGCGTACCGGTCGGCCCTCGTCGAGGCCCGCGAGGCCGACCCCGAGGGGGCCCTGGCCGACAACATCGCCTTTCGGCTGGCGATGTTCGAGGCCGACGAGTACAAACGCATCGAGCAGTTGAACCGCGTGGCCGAGGCGTACCCCGGGACCGACGGCGCGATGCAGGCGCGCCTCGCCGCCGCCGAGGGACTCCTCGTCCGGGCCGCCTCCGACCCCGGTTCCTGGCGGCGGGCGCGCGACGAGTTGATGCGCGTCCGCGACGAACTGGACCGGCGCCGGGCGCGCGACCCGCAGGACCTCTACGTCGCCGCCTTCGCCGACCTCGTGGGAAAGAAGATGGCCTATGTCGAAGCGCAACTGCGGCCCCCCGCCGGCGCGGGGTAAGCGGCTCGTCATCGGCGTGACCGGTGCGAGCGGCGCCCTCTATGCCGTCCGACTGGTCGAACTGGCCGTCCGCGCCGGACGAGAGGTCCACCTCGTCGTCACGCGCGCCGGGCGGCTCGTCCTGGCGGACGAGGCGGGCCTCGCCGGCACGGCCGAGGCGCCGGACTTCTCCACGATGTGGCCGAAGAAGGTCCTCGCGCACGTCCGCTACACGCCGGCCGAGAGGCTCGACGCCCCGCCCGCCAGCGGTTCCTTCGACGCCGAGGCCGTCGTCGTCATCCCCTGCACGATGAACACGGCGGCGGCGGTCGCGCACGGGCTCTCGGCGAACCTCGTCCAGCGCGCCGCCTACGTCGCGCTGAAGGAAGGCCGGCCCCTGGTCCTCGTGCCGCGAGAAACCCCCATGACGGCCATGGACCTGGAGAACCTGGCGCGGCTAGCGCGGGCCGGCGCCGCCGTCATCCCCGCGATGCCCGGCTTCTACCATCGCCCGCGGTCGGTCGCGGACCTCGTGGATTTCGTCGTGGCGAAGGTGCTCGGGCGCCTGGGCATCGAGCACGACCTGCGCGTCGCCTGGCCGAAGGGGGGTTGACAGGCGGGCCGGCGGTGCCTATCATGGTATTTACCAAGTGGAGGATGCGCGATGGCCACCGCCAAGGTTTTCAAGACGGGGCGCAGCCAGGCCGTGCGGCTGCCCAAGAAGTATCGGTTCGGCACTCGTGAGGTTTACGTGACCAAGGTGGACGACATGGTGATTCTCTATCCGCCGAAGAAGGGGTGGAAACTTCTGGAACGGGCGATTCAGCGCTTCACGGAGGACTTCATGGCCGACCGCGATCAGCCGCCCACGCCAGAGGAGCGCCAGACCCTGTGATCCGCCACCTGCTGGACACGAATATCTGCATCGAGTTGATCCGCGGCCGGTCGTCCGAAACGCTTCTGGCCCGGTTGCGGCGGCGGAAGATCGGCAGCGTAGGCATCTCGGCCATCACCCTGGCCGAACTCCAGTATGGCGTGGCCTGCAGCAGCGACCCCGACCGCAATCGAATCGCCCTGGCGCAGTTCCTGGCGCCGCTGCCGATTGTGCCGTTCGACAATTCAGCGGCCTCGACCTATGGGCGTCTTCGCGCGGACCTCCGGCAGACCGGCTGGCCTATTGGGCCAATGGACATGCTGATCGCCGCACATGCCTTGTCGCTTGACGTCGTGCTGGTCACCAACAACGAGCGGGAGTTCCGCCGCGTGCCCGGCCTGCGAGTTGAGAATTGGCTGACGAATGTCTGAACTCTTCGAGTTCGCGCGGACCATCCGCCTGGAGCACTCCCTTTTCGCGCTCCCCTTTGCGCTCGGGACGGCGATGCTGGCCGAGCCCC
Organism: Planctomycetota bacterium; assembly: GCA_026387035.1. Classification (NCBI taxonomy): domain Bacteria; kingdom Pseudomonadati; phylum Planctomycetota; species Planctomycetota bacterium. The sequence goes on along the minus strand of JAPLMM010000182.1, from coordinate 1,798 downwards.
CGTGCCCCGCGCCGGCCGCCCTCGCGCTTCTGGTGGCCTGCATGGTGGCGGCGCGGACGGCCGCGATGGGTTTCAACCGCGTTGCTGACGCTTCGCTCGACGCGCGCAACCCGCGGACGCGCGACCGCGCGATCCCGGCCGGAAGGCTGGGGCGCGGCACGGCCCTGGCGCTGACGCTCCTGAGCGCGGCCGCTTTCGTGGCCGGCGCGTGGGGGTTCTGGTTTCTGCGCGGCAACCTTTGGCCGGGCCTGCTGGCCCCGGCGTTTCTCGCCGTCCTGTTCGGATATTCCTACACGAAGCGGTTCACGGTCCTGACGCACTGGGTGCTGGGCCTTTGCCTGGGCCTCGGGCCGGTGGGGGCGTGGATTGCCCTGCGCGGGTCGCTCGCGCTCGTGCCCGTGCTCATCGGCGCCGCCGTCGTCGTCTGGACGGCCGGGTTCGATATCCTTTACGCGCTCCTGGACCTGGAGGTGGACCGGCGGGAAGGATTGAAGAGCGTTCCGGCGCGGCTCGGAGTGGCGGGGGGGCGGCGTGTGGCTCTCGCGTCGCACGCCGGGATGCTCCTCTTGCTGGCGCCGGTTCCGTTCCTCGGGATGCCGGGCTCGGCCGACGGGCGCGTCGGAGCGGGGAGCCTTGCGGCGCTGGCGGCGATGGCGGCGGTCCTCGGTCTGGCGCATGTTCGCGCGCGGCGCGAGACCCCCGAGGCCGTGGCCGCCGCCTTCTTCCCCCTCAACGCCCTGGTGAGTATCCTATGGCTCGCGGGTGTTATGGTGGACGTGGTGGTGAGGCAGGCGCGGGCATGAGCGATCTGGAGGCCATTGCGGCGAAGGTTGAGGCCGGCGAGCGCCTCTCGCGCGAGGACGGCCTGGCGCTCTTTGCCTCGGACGACTTGGCGGCCGTCGGTCGGCTGGCCGACGCCGAACGCCGCCGGCGCCACGGCCTGGCCGCCTTTTACATCATCAACACGCACGTCAACTATACGAACGCCTGCCTCAACCGGTGCCGCTTCTGCGCGTTCGCCCGCGAAAGCGGCGACGCGGACGCCTATCTGTTGGACATTGAGGAGATTCTCGACCGGGCCGCCCCCGACGTCGAGGCGGGAGCGACCGAAATCCACATCGTCGGCGGCCTCCATCCCGACGTCGGGCTGGACTATTACCTCGGCATGATCGGCCGGCTGCACGAAGCGTTTCCCGAGGTGTGCCTCCAGGCGCTGACGGCCGTCGAGGTGGAGTACGCGGCGCGGCAAGCGGGCCTCTCGGTGACGGACGTGCTCGGGCGCCTGAAGGCGGCGGGCTTGGCGGGCTTGCCGGGCGGCGGCGCGGAGATCTTCGACGCCGGCGTCCGCCGGCGCATCTGCCCGCGAAAACTGAGCAGCGAGGCCTGGCTCGACGTCCATCGTCGGGCACACGCCCTCGGCCTCGCGACCAACGCGACGATGCTCTACGGCCACCTGGAATCCCAGGCCGACCGCGTGGACCATCTTCTGGCGCTCCGCGGCCTGCAGGACGAGACGCGGGGATTTCAGGCGTTCATTCCTCTGCCGTTCCATCCGGAGGGGACGGCGATGGCCGACCTCGAAGGGCCGACGGCCGCCGACGACCTGAGGACGATGGCCGCCGCGAGGCTCCTGCTGGACAACTTCGACCACCTGAAAGCCTTCTGGGTGATGCTGACGCCGGACCTCGCGCAGGTCGCCCTCAGGTTCGGCGCCGACGACATCGATGGGACGGTCGTGCGCGAGGAGATCACCCACGCCGCCGGCGCCCGCACGCCCCAGCGCCTGACGCCCGACGCC
>JAPLMM010000181.1 GCA_026387035.1 Planctomycetota bacterium | reverse complement strand
GCGTTGGCGTCGGCGAACTTCTCGGGCGAGGAGCCGCCTGCCGGCGGCCGCGGCCGGACCGCCGACGAAACGGGCCTCGTCATCGAGCACCTGGCGGACTCGCGCGTCTTCAGCCTGAGCCGCATCCGCCTCGACCGTCGGCCGTGGGCCGCTGAAACCGGCGGGACGTTTGCGGCTCTGGTCGTCCTGGCGGGCAGCGCGCGGCTGGTGGCGGGCGACGGGACGCTCCAGATCGGGCGCGGCGACACGGTGCTTGTGCCGGCCGACGCCGGAGAGTACGTCTTCGAGTCGCCCCAGACGCTTGACGTGCTCGTGGCCGCGCCGCCGGGCAAAGCGCCGACCTGCTAGGACCCCTCATGCCGGCCGAACGACTTCAGAAAATCCTGGCCCGTGCGGGCGTCGCCTCGCGGCGGGCGTGCGAATCGCTCATCGCCGAAGGCCGCGTCAGCGTCGACGGCCGGGTGGTGGCCCAACCGGGGACGAAGGCCGACGCGGCGACCGAGGACGTTCGCCTCGACGGCCGGCGGCTGGCGGCGGAGCGGCCCGAATACTGGATCCTCAACAAGCCCCCGGGCGTCGTCTGCACGAACTCCGATCCGGCCGGACGCACGCGGGTGGTGGACCTTATGCGGGAGACGCCGGCGAGGCTCTTCCCGGTGGGGCGGCTCGACGCGGATTCCAGGGGTCTCCTGGTGATGACGAACGACGGGGCGCTCGCGAACCGGCTCGCGCACCCCAGATATGAGGTCCCGAAGACGTACCTGGCGACCGTGGCGGGGCGGGTGACGGGGCAGGACGTTGTGCGGCTCCTTCGCGGGGTGTACCTGGCGGAGGGGCGGGCGCGGGCGGCGCACGTCCGGGTGCTCAAGCGAGGGGTGTCGCGTTCGATCCTCGAAATCACCTTGCGCGAAGGCCGCAACCGCGAGATCCGCCGAATGCTCGCGCGCCTCCGCCATCCCGTGCGGGAACTCGTGCGGACGCGGATCGGACGCCTCAGCCTCCGCGGCCTCGGAACAGGACGGGCTCGACGCCTGACGCCCCAGGAGGTAGAATACCTGAACGCGCTCGCGTCGGGAGAGGCGGGAGTGCGACCCCCCGACGAGGGGCGCCGGGCGCCAAGGCCGGAGCAAAATCGCGAAGCAGCGAAAGAAAGAGCGGGAAGGCATGACCCAACTGGAACAGGCGAGAAAAGGCCTCGTCACCGACCCGATGCGGGCCGTGGCCGAGAACGAAGGCCTCGACCCGGAAACGGTCCGCACGCGGGTGGCGGCGGCGCGGATCGCGATTCCGTTCAACCGCCTCCGGCGCGCGGCGCGGGTGATGGGCGTCGGCGAGGGGCTCCGCGTCAAGGTGAACGCGAACATCGGCACGAGCCCGGACTACGCGGACGTCGCGACGGAACTCGAGAAACTCAAGGCCGCCGAGGAAGCCGGGACCGACGCGCTGATGGACCTCTCGACGGGCGGCGACGTTCGGGCCATCCGGCGAAAGATTCTGGACGAGTGCCGCGTGACGGTGGGGACGGTCCCCATCTACGAGGCGGCCGCGAAGGCCGCCGAGACCCATCATGACCTGGCGAAGATGACGGCGGACGACATGCTGGCGAGCGTCCGCCGCCATGCCGAGGACGGCGTCGATTTCGTGACGGTCCACTGCGGCGTGACGCGCCGGATCGTGGAGTCCGAGGCGCTCGGGCGGCGCGTGTGCGGCATCGTGAGCCGGGGCGGTATGTTCCTGGCCCACTGGATGCGGCGCAACCGCCAGGAGAATCCGTTCCACGAGCGGTTCGACGAGGTGATTGATATAGCAAGGGAGTCTGATGTGACGCTGAGCCTGGGCGACGGCCTTCGGCCGGGCGCGATCGCCGACGCCATGGACGCTCCCCAGGTGGAAGAACTCCTTGTGCTGGCGGAACTGGCGCGCCGGGCGACCGCCGCCGGGGCCCAGGTCATCATCGAAGGGCCCGGCCACGTGCCGCTCAACCAGGTCGAAGCCCAGGTCCGCCTCGAGAAAGAAATGACCGGCGGGTTGCCGTTCTACGTCCTCGGGCCCATTGTGACGGACGTCGCGCCGGGGTACGATCACCTGACGAGCGCGATCGGCGGGGCGGTGGCGGCGATGGCGGGCGCGGATTTCCTCTGCTACGTCACGCGGACCGAGCACCTCGGCCTCCCGCGGCCGGAGGACGTCCGGGAAGGCGTCATCGTGGCGCGGATTGCCGCCCACGCGGGCGACCTCGCGCGCGGACTGCCGGCCGCACGGGACTGGGATCGCCGCGTCAGCGAGGCACGCAGCCGCCAGGACTGGGAAGCCCAGATCGCCCAGGCCATCGACGGGCGGCGTGCGGCGAGCCTGCGGGAAGCGCGCCGGCCGGCACACGGCGACGTGTGTTCCATGTGCGGCGACTACTGTGTGTTCAAGGTCGGCAAGTCGGATGACGCGGAGGAGGGTTCGCCGCGGGGCTTGCCCCGCGCTCGGAACAGCGAGAGACCTGGCGGGGGGGACTAAGCGGGGTTACATAAGTTTTGCGCGGTTGGTTCGCCGCCCCGCTTGCGGGGCGCGGGGTTCGCCGCCCAGTTTACCGGGCGCGTTTTGTGCCGTTCACATTTAGCCGCCCAGTTTACTGGGCGCGTTTTGTGCCGTTCACATTTAGCCGCCCAGTTTACTGGGCGCTGGGTTCGCCGCCCAGTTTACCGGGCGCGTT
>JAPLMM010000180.1 GCA_026387035.1 Planctomycetota bacterium | reverse complement strand
TCAGGACCGCTTGTTTCACGGGTTTCACGGCGGCTTGTTCCTCGGCTCTTGCATCGCCCGCCACTCGGAGTCCGGCTATCATACCGGCGCCCACCAGCGACGTCTTCAAAAATTCCCGGCGCGAAACCTCGCTCCGGCTGCTCCCGCTGGATTCCTGCTCGTGCATCTTCATGGGCCATCTCCTCTCTCGGCTTCGTTGTGCGTGGCGGACGGCGGCCGTTACACCGTCGCCTTTTCCCACTCACTCTTCAGAAACGCGAACGATTTCGGAATCTCGACCATCGGGTCGCCCTCGACATGGCATTCGAGGCTGCAATAGTCCTGGTAGCCGATCTTCTTCAGGCCCCGGAACCCGGCGACGAAACTCCGCTCCGGCTTGTCGGGCTCCTTCAGGTGGTCCTGGCCCGGGAGCCAGCGGATGCGGCTGGCCAGGTGGACGTGGTGCAGCAGGCCGTCGGCCGCCAGGATCGCCTGCTCGTCGTCGGTTTCTTCTTTGCACATATGATAGAAGTCGCCCATCAAGCAGATGCCGGGGCTGTTGATTTTCCGGCAAATGTCGGCGGCGTCGGCCAGACGGTTCAGAAAGTGGGCCTCGCCCTTGTTGAGCGGCTCCAGGAGCACCCGCGTGCCGCACTTGACCGCGTGTTCGCCGAGGGCCGGCAGCGTGTCGAGGAGGCGTTTGCGGCCCTCGTCGCCCTCGAGTTGCGGGTCGCGGTTGAAGGCCGGCACGACGATGACGCCGGTGGACCCGGCCTCGCCCGCGGCCGTCAGCATTTCTTTGAGGCGCTCGAGGCCCTTGGCGTTCTCGGCGGCGTCGGGGTGCAGCAGCGAGAACCGTGCGACACACAGGGCGGCCACGCCGACGCCGGTGCCCGCCAGTTCCTGCTTGATCTGCCTGGCCCGTTCGACGCTCAGGCCGCCAAATTCGAGGCCGCATCCGCCGAACTTGAGGATGTTCTCGGCCTTTTCCTTGAGGCTGCCGCCGGGAATTTTGCCGTCCTGGCTGCAGAGTTTCAGGACCCCTTGTTTCAAGGGTTTCTCCGCTGCTTTTTCCTCGGCCATCGCATCGCCCGCCACGCGGAGTCCGGCCATCATACCGGCGCCCACCAGCGAGGTCTTCAGAAATTGCCGACGATCCATTGCAATGTCTCCTTTTGTTTTCCGTCCGGCGTGCCGCCGGCGGATCAGACCGCCATTTCCGGCAGCAGTCGCCGGGTCAGTTCCGACAGGTACGCGTCCACTTCGCGGTCCGAATCGAACGAGAAAATCTTGTCCGTGACCTCCCGCGCCTGGTCCATCGTCACGCTGCGGATGACCTTCTTGACTTCGAGGAGCGTGGCAGGCGAGACGCTGAGCGCGTGGACCCCCAGGCCGATCAGAAGGACCGTGTACATGGGCTCGCCGGCCATCTCGCCGCAGACCGCGACCTGGATGTCGGCGTCGCAAGCGGCCTGGACCACCTCGCGGATGAGCCGAAGCACCGCCGGGTGGCCGGCCGTGTACAGCCCCGCCACCCGCTCGTTCGAGCGGTCCACCGCCAGCGTGTACTGCACGAGGTCGTTCGTGCCGATCGAGAAGAAGTCGCACTCGCGGGCGAAGTTGCGGGCCATGAGGGCGGCGCTCGGCACCTCGACCATGATGCCGATCGCGAGGTCGCGGTCGAACGGGATGGCCTCCTCCTCGAGGTCCTCGCGGACGTCGGCCAGGATCATCTTGGCCTGCCGCAGTTCCTTCAGGTTCGTCACCAGGGGGAACATGACGCGGGTCGGCCCCAGGGCGCTGGCCCGCAAGATCGCCCGCAGTTGCGTCCGGAACAGGCCGATGTGCTGGAGGCTGAACCGGATGCTCCGAAACCCCAGGAACGGGTTCCGCTCGTCGTACTCGCCGGAGAGGTGGGTGAACTTGTCGGCCCCGAGGTCGCAGGTGCGGATGGTGATCGGCCGGCCGTCCAGCGCCTCGATGGCCTCGGCGTAAGCCTGGTAATGGTCTTCCTCGGTCGGGTCGTCCTCGCGGTCCAGGTAAAGGAACTCCGTGCGGTACAGGCCGATGCCGCTCGCCCCCCGGGCCAGGCACATCTCGACGTCGTGCGGGAACTCGATGTTGCCCCACAGCGCAACCTCGTGGCCGTCCTGCGTCACCGCGGGGAGGTCCTTCAGGTTCCCCAGCGATTCCTCCATGCGGCGGAATCGCCGCTCCGTCTCGTGGAACCGTGAGATGGTTTCCTCGTCCGGGTTGATGATCACCAGGCCCCGGTTGCCGTCCACCACCACCATGTCGCCGCCCGACACGTCGGCCGTGATCGTCTGCAGGCCCACCACGGCCGGGATGCTCATCGCCCGGGCGACGATGGTTGTGTGGCTCGTGCGCCCGCCGCCGTCGGTCGCGAAGGCCAGGATCTTCTAGCGATCGAGGCTGGCGGTCTGGCTCGGCGTCAGGTCGTGCGCAATGACGATGACGGGCTCCGTCAGGCGCCCCAGCGTCTCGCGCTTCGCCCCGATCAGGTGCCTCAGCAGCCGCTTCTCGATGTCGTAAACGTCGGCGACGCGTTCGGCCATGTAGCGGTTCGGCAGTTTGAGGAACTTGCGGGCGTAGGCCTTCAGGACGGTGGAGACGGCGTACTCGGCGGCGTAGTGCTCGCGCTCGACCAGTTCGTGGACTTCCTCGTGGAGGCGCTTGTCCGTCATGAGCGCGTCCTGGACGTCGAAGATCGCGCCCAGTTCTTCGCCCACGTCGCGGGCCACGCGCTCTTTCAACTCGCGGATCTCGCCCTGCGCCCTCTCCACCGCCTGGCGGAATCGCGCCAGTTCCGTCTCGACCTCCTCCGCCGCGATGCTGCGGCGGGGAATCCGGAATTGCTCGCTGTCCAGAACGATCGCCGGCGCGATCGCCAGACCCGGCGAGACGGGAATGCCTTTGCGTATTTCCATCGGGTTCGCTCGGCCGTTTCAGGAGTCGGCCTGCTCGTTGTCCGGGTCCCGAAGCAGTTCTGTCAACCGGGTCAGACACTCCTCCGCGTCGTCGCCTTCGACTTCCAGGCGAAGAATGGTGCCGGCGGCGGCGTCGAGCGTCAGCATGTCCCACACGCTCTTGCCGTTCACCATCTGGTCGTTTTTATGGACGGCGACCTGGCTGCGAAATCGGCTGGCGATCTCCACAAATTTCGCCGCCGGCCGCGCGTGAAGACCCGTCGCGTTCGTGATCTCGATATCTCTTGTCGGCACGTGTTCATCTCGCTCGCCGGCGCCAAAGATGCACGCCCGTTCTTCAACCCAACTCCTCGTCCGCCTCCCGCAACAGGTCGATGATCTCCTCCCGGCTGGAGGCCCGCAACAGGAAGCGGCGCAAGTTGTCGTTCTTGATGCTCCGGAAAACGTGTTCCATCGCCTTCAGGTGGTCCTCCGGCCTATCCGGATGCGACACCAAGAGAAAGAGCAAGTGCACCGGCCGGCTGTCCAGCGCCGAAAACTCCACGCCCCCCGCGCTCCGCGCCACCAGGCCCACCACGCCGCGAACCGATTCGTGCTTCGCGTGCGGAATCGCCACCCCG
>JAPLMM010000179.1 GCA_026387035.1 Planctomycetota bacterium | reverse complement strand
CTGGAGCGTCTCGACCGGATAGAGTCGGGCAATGGGGACGCCGACGATGGTTCTCGGACAGACGGCTAGCGCGACCCGGGGCACGGCGGAAAGCGCCGGCCAATCTCCCGCCCGGCAGGCGACCTGCGTGGGCGAGGTCCCCGCGTTTCTGCGGACGCTGGGCGCCGAGTTGCTCCTTTTCGGCGGCAAAGGAGGCGTGGGAAAGACCACCTGTGCCGCCGCCACCGCCTTGTATCTGGCCACCCATTTTCCGGACGGCACTTTCCTGATCGTCTCAATCGATCCGGCCCACTCGCTCCAGGATTGTTTCGCCCACAGTCCGCTGCCTGCCAACCTGAAGTTGCTCGAGATCGATTCCCAAGAGTGTCTGAGGAAGTTTAAGGAGGCCCACTCGCGGCACCTTCGGCAGATCGCTTTGCACGGCACACTTCTTGACGATGACGACGTGGCGCGGCTCCTGGACTTGTCCGTCCCTGGGCTTGACGAGGTGATGGCGTTCGATGAGGTTTCGCTTCTGCTGAAGGCCCGGACGTACGATTGCATTGTCGTTGACACGGCCCCTACGGGACACACCCTTCGCTTCCTCGAACTTCCGGAGATGCTGCACGAGTGGTTCGCCGCGATCGACGCCATGTTGGCGAAGCATCATTACTTGGCCAAACTGTACCGCGCATCCGATGACAAGGACGAGACCGACCTGTTTCTGGAACGACTGCGGCAGCCGATCGAACACTTGGCGTCGCTCCTGGGGGATCAGACGCGATGTCTTTTTGTGCCGGTCATGCTTGCCGAACCGGCGAGTCTGGACGAGACGAGGCGGCTGGTAGATCGGCTTGAGCGGATGCGGGTGCCCGTCCGGGATATTCTCGTCAACCGCCTCTATCCGCCGGTCGGTGATTGCCCGACTTGCCAGGATATCTGCTGCCAGCAATTTTCGGTGCTGGAGAGACTCGGGCCGAAGTTCCAGAAGTACGCGCTCTGGGAGGTCCCGATCCAACGGGAGGAGGTCCGAGGCGCCGAACATCTCCTCCAACTATGGACCGGGGTTCATCGGCTCGCCGGTCGCGCCCAGCCGGCGCCGACGACATCGCCCGCGCCTCGCGTGGACCACCCGCCAAGGCTGCCGGGGCCCGGAGTGTCTCTCGTACTGTTCTCAGGCAAAGGGGGCGTCGGCAAGACGACGCTCGCCAGCGCCACGGCGTTCCGCCTGGCCGAGGCGTATCCCGACAGGGACGTTTTTCTGGTCTCGACGGACCCGGCTCATTCGCTTTCGGACTGTCTCGCAGTGCCCATCGGACCCGAAGGAACCCGCGTGCGGGGGCGCCTGACCGCCCTGGAGATAGACGCCGAAGCGGAGTTCCAGGAACTCAGAGGCCGGTATGCCGACGAAGTGGCAGAGTTCTTCGACCGGCTCCTCTCGGGGCGCGAGATGGTCGATCTGGAATTCGAGCGAGAGGCCATGGAGCACTTTCTCGATCTCTCGCCGCCCGGTTTGGACGAACTGATGGCCGTCGCGCGGGTCGTCTCGCTCCTGGGGACCGCGAACAATCGAATCGTGGTCCTCGACACCGCCCCAACCGGGCACCTGGTGCGACTGCTGGAACTGCCCGGACTGATCCAGGACTGGCTCAAGGTGATGATCGGCCTGTTGTTGAAATACAAGGACCTGTGCTGGCTCCCCGCCACCTCGGACTATTTGACCGCCATGTCGAGGAAGGTCAGGTTTCTGCGATCCGTGTTGGAAGACCCGGCGAAAGGACGCCTTTATGCCGTGAGCGCCTTGACGCAGATGACTCTGGAAGAGACGCGGGACCTGTTCCAGGCGTGCCGCCGGCTGGGAATCCACGTGCCGGTCCTGTTCCTTAACCAGGTTACACCCGACAACCGATGTCCGCTGTGCCAAAGCCAGTTTCGGGCGGAATCCGGCGTCCGCCGGGAGTTTGAGAAAATCTTCAAGGATGTACACCAGTGCCTGGTATATCACTGCGGCGAACTGCGAGGATGCGACCGGCTGGCCGAACTCGGCCGCACGCTGTATCGAACCTAGGGCCCTTTCTTGGTGGAGGCGAGTACCATGGATACCGGCACCCCAGGCGGCGCGGAAAGCCGCGCGACAGCCGTAGAAGACGCGAACCACAGTCCGGCTCGGGCCACGATCACGGCCCAAAGGCCGCGGACTGTAATCATGTCGGCCGGCCCATCGCGGACGCCGGCGGGAGTGCTCGCGCACCTTCTGAAGATGGCCGATGGCTACCTCGCCGCGCACGCGGTGCGCCAAGCCGTGGCAATCTATTTCGAGGTCCTTGAGGAGCACAGGGGCACGCAAGAGGCCGGCCGAGCGCACGAACGCCTCCTGGAGATCGCCGATGACTATGAAAAGGCCGGTGAGTTTCACCAGGCCCGAAGCATCTACGAGCGGATGTTGTGAGATGAGCACGACCGCAGCATCCGGGCAGCCGGCCCTCCGCGATGAGCAGCACGTTTCCTTGTGCGAGACCTTGGACCGTGTCCTCAACAAGGGGGTTGTCGTCGTGGGGGAGGTGGTGATTTCGGTGGCGGACATTGACTTGATCTACCTGGGCCTCCAACTCGTGTTGACGTCCGTGGAAACCGCCAATCAGGGGTCGGGTCCCCGGGGTACGCCTCGGTGTCGGCTAGAGGGAGCGTAAAACGTGATCGCTCACGAAATGCCGAAAATGGAGTCGCAGGCCCTGGGCGACTTCGCGCAGGTCATGGCGCCGGACCGATCCGTGAGTCCCCCGCGCATCACCCTCAAAGAACATGACGTCGAGAATGGCCTGGGCAAACTCGTCCTCACGCTCGTCGAGTTGCTCCGCGAACTGCTGGAACGCCAGGCGATACGACGCATCGAGGCCGGGTCGCTGACCGACGAGGAAATCGAGCGGCTCGGCAGCACCTTCCTGCGCCTGTCGGAACAGGTGGAAAAACTCAAGAAACACTTCGGCCTGGCAGACGCCGACCTGAACATCGACCTCGGTCCCCTGGGCAGGCTCTTGTGAAAGGAGGCCGTAGTGATCTCCGAGGCGCGAGTCATGCCGCATGCGGTCGAGAGCGCCACGCTCGCGGATGTCCTCGAACGCGTCCTCGACAAAGGGGTCGTCATTGCCGGGGACATCAAGATCAAACTCGTTGACATCGAACTTCTCACGATCCAGATTCGCCTGCTGATCGCCTCCGTGGACAAGGCCAAGGAAATGGGAATCGATTGGTGGGAGCATGACTCCAACCTGGCTTCCAAGGCCCAGGGCGAAAAACTCGAAGAAGAAAACAGGCGGCTAAGAGAAAGGCTGGCTGGCGTCGAAGCGAACACATCGACGGAACCCGCGGAGCAAACACCCTGTCAGCACGGATGCCCGGGGGATCCCGCCGGCAGCCCTTCTGGCGGAGGCCAACCGCCGCGACATAACCCAACGGGTTCCCGTGGTCCAAGCCGTTCGGCCGATCCGCGGCCTGCGAGGACACCCCCGCCGCCGGTCCGACAAGGTCCAGCCAGACCGGGCCCATGACTCCGGCCTCCACCGCCGCCGTATAGAAGGCAGGAAGGGGATGGACATGACTGGTTCTTCTCTCAGGCCGTGGGGTGGTGTGCGTCTCCACCAGTTCACCCTAGGCGCTATTTGTGTTGTCGGCTACGTCCTGGGTTGGAGGTCGCCGGTCTGGGCGGCCCTTGCCCTGTCCGTGGGAGCCATCGCGTCCTTCCGCTTGGCGGTGGTCGCCCAGTTATGGCGGCTGATCCGGCGCGGAAGTGCCGCTTCGCCTGCTACCTGGTTCCATCACGGCGTGCACCGATTCGAGGAAACCGCGCGGGTGGTGCTCCTGGGGGCAGGTCTGGCGTTCCTGGAAAGCCGACATCAGACGGTGGGCTGGCTTCTCATCCTGTCCGCATCGGCTATCGCCATTCTGGCCGGCACCACGGGCTTTTCCTTCATGACGATTGCGTATGCCGCGCTCAGGGCAACACTCGGCGGCCCCCGGAAAGGAAAAGACGAGGACTTGCCCCAGGGGAACGCCAGGTGTGCAATATGCCGCTCTTTGGGAGCCGCCCCCTACCCCCGATGCATGTGGTGTAATCTGCAAAGCATCCGGTCGTGTTGCGGCCTACAGACTTCGTTCCTGCTGGTGCTTCTGTTGGTGATCGCCTTCCTACTGATGGCAACCCTCGCGCCGGTCGTGACGAAGATCCTCGTGGTCCTAAGCATCGTCGGCGTGGTGGCGCTGGCCTTGGCGACCACCCGCCAGACCGACGAACTTGTCGGAAGCCTGGATTCACTTGCCCAGGAATATCAACGCGCCGAACAACGCTATGAGTTTCTCCAGGGCTTGGCGTCCTGCCACTCCGCCGAGGAAGCCGCGGACCTGACGGCCGGATTTCTGGAATCGACCTTGGGCACGCGGCGCGTAAGTGTCATGCTCGCGGACGACGAAAACGTCCTGCGGATTGCCGCCTCGCGAGGGATTCCCAAAGAGATAGCCGAGCAAGTCGCCGTGCCGGTTGGGGCGCGGCTTTGCGGGGAGGTGTTCGCCACCGGGCAGCCTGTACTTCTGCACGACATTCAGACAGAGCGGCCGCAGGATGCCCTTGGTCTGGAAGGCGCCGGAGCGGTTATCTGCTGTCCCATGGTTATGGCCCAGATGATCGCCACGGGTCGGATCATTGGTGTTATCAACGTCACCGACGCCCCCGGCGGGGAATTCTCAAACGCCGACATGACGGAACTCAAGTCTGTGGCGAAAGCGGCGGCGATTGGCCTTGCAGGCCAAATCGACCACCATGACCTTGAACAGAGCAACTATGCCTCGATTGTGAGCCTGGCGGTGGCGATGGAAGCCAAGGACCCGTACACCAACGGCCACTCGTCTCGGGTAAACCACTGGGCCACCGGGGTAGGACGCGCGATGGGTCTGGACGGGCGACGCCTTCAGATTCTCGATTACGCCGGGCGACTGCATGACATCGGCAAACTGGCCATCCCCGATGCCATTCTCAACGCAAAACGCGAACTGACCTTGCAGGAGTGGGCCGCCATCCACCAGCATCCCCAACGTGGCGTTGAGATGATTAAGCATCTGAGGTTCCTGAAGGACTCCCAACCGGCCATTCGACACCACCACGAGCATCTCGACGGATCGGGGTATCCGGACGGCTTGTCAGGGGATGAGATTCCCCTGGAAGCGAGAATCATCGCAGTCGTGGATGCTTACGACGCCATGATGAGCGCCCGGGCCTATCGGCCGGCCATGCCGCACCAAGCGGCGGCGGCGGAACTGCGGATGTACGCTGGTACGCAGTTTGACCCACAGGTCGTTGAAACGTTCCTACATCTGTTGGGCGAAGAGGTCACCAGCGCCGTCGGCGAAGAGACGCGGGCCTACGACGAATAAACGCCTGAGGGGCCTACCGCCACTTTGGGCGCACTCTGCAGATAGGGCTGCTTTCAGAGGCGAAACGGCTTGAAAACCCTGAGGAACACGTTCGGTGTGTACTTGGCCGGACCTCGCTGGCAGCGACTACAGGCCCTTGCGCTGGGGCCATTGGTAACGCAACGATCAGCAGCAGAAAGCGTAGCAGGGGCACAAGTCGAGGCAGGGCGATGAACATCCTGATGCTCGGCTGGGAGTTCCCGCCCTATAGGAGTGGAGGTCTGGGCACAGCGTGTCACGGCCTGACTAAGGGACTCAGCCAATTGGGTGCACAGGAGACATTCGTTCTTCCACGTCCGGTGCCTTCGACGGTGGCAACGCCCGTGCGCCTGGTAAGCGGGCCGAGCGGCTTGAGAGGAGAACTCCTGTCGAGAGGCTTGAGATGAGAACACCTGTCAAAAGAGTGCCGCCGCCAAGCCAAAGAAAACAAGAACCCTAAGATGCGTGACGTACAGACATCCTTTCCGCTGTGCTGGGCCGGGTGCGCCGTGAAAAGGTGCGTTGTTCCAGCGGGCGCAAGTCCCGCCCTGTCAATGGTCGCTCCGGCCGGTGTGGGAGCGAGGAGCGTTGACCACCGCCCCGAAGTTCCGTAAATGCTTGCGCCCATCCAGTTCCGCATCTGTGACATCGCTTTTTCGCCCACCGGATGAGCCTCGCAGTGAGACGGGCGAAGCGAGTTTCTACTTCCGGGCGAGCCCGCGGTTCGAGGACGGGCACGGGCACTACGTCTGCGTCCTGCTCTGCGGCGACGGCCATCTCTACACGGGCTATTCGTCAAACCTCCGAGAGCGGGTGCGGCAGCACGAACGTGGAGAGGTTTTCTCCACCAAGAGCCGTCGGCCCGTAAGACTCATTTTGGCTTCACGCAGGCGGAGATCGACGAGGCTGTTTGGATGGCGATTGCATTCGGCGGCGCGCCGGTTATGATGTTTTACCAGGAAGTCATGAAGGCCTGAGGCGGAGGTGACAGGCGCCCGGTGGCGCTCCTGGTCTTCAAAACCAGCGTGGGGTTCGAAAGAGCCCTGGGTGGGTTCGACTCCCATTCGCCTCCGCCAGTTTTTCCCGCGGGGGCCCGCGGCGGCAAAAGGCTTCTCCGAGAACCGAGGCGAGGCGCGAATGGCACAGCCCGGCGAGGCGCGAGTCCGGCAATGTTTCCGAGGCCGCGCGGCGAGGATCGTCCTGGCGGAGATTCTCGTCGCCGCAGGCGCCGCCCTTGTGATCTACGGCGTCGCGGTGCACAGCCGGACGGTTCTCCTCAAGCAGGCCGAACCGCCCGCCGCCGCCGAGGGCTCGCGGACGATCGACGAACCCGAGCCCGCCCTCATCCGCGAAATCACGGTCGGCGGCCTCCGGCGAAATCCCTCGGGCAAACTCGAACGAACCTACGGCGAAGGCGAAACGCCTTCTCTGTGCCCTACCTGAATCAAGTGAAGGCGGGCCATGGCGGCCATGGCCGAACCCAGAATCCGACCCAAACCGTCGCGCTTCGTCCGCGGCCGACTCCTGATCCAGGCGGCCTTCCTCCTCGTCTGGCTCGACCCGCTTGCGCTGCGCCTGCACACCGTCTGCGGTTCCGTGTACCACTGCTACGCGTGTCCGCTGGCGCTCTTCGCGTGCCCGGTGGGCGTCCTGGCCAACTTCAGCGCGCTTCACGTCGTCCCCTTCATTGCCATCGGGACGCTGCTCGTTGTCGGCGGGGTGGTCGGCGGCTTCGTGTGCGGCTGGGCGTGCCCGTTCGGGTTCCTCCAGGACCTGGTCGCGAAGGTTCCTGTGCCGAAGGTCCGATTGCCCTCGTGGACCGGATACCTCCGGTACGCCGTCCTCGCGGGCCTGGTGATTGCGGTTCCGTACTTTTTCGGCGAGGCGCATCCGCTCTTCATTTGCCGGGTCTGCCCCGCCGGGGCGGTCGAGGCGGGTGTCCCGAACCTGGTGCGCGAGGCGGCGGCGGGCGGGTCGGCCGCCGGCATGAGCGCGCTGAAGTGGACAATCCTGGTTCTGTTCGCCGTGGCGATGTTCGTCAAGTTCCGGCCCTGGTGCTCGCTCTTCTGCCCGCTGGGGGCGATCTTCGGCGTGTTCAACCGCTTCTCGGCGGTGTTCCTCCGCGCGAACCCGAAGAAATGCGTCCAGTGCGGCGCGTGCCGAAAAATGTGTCCCGTGAACCTCGCCCCCGAAAGGCAACTCGCGGACCCGCTCTGCATCCGGTGCATGGAATGCACGCGGTGCGAGGCGATTGAGGTGAAGACGGCCTTCAGCCGAACCGAGCGCGCCGACCCGGCCCCGGCCGAGTAGCCTCGGGTGCGGTCCGGCCGACTTGCCGCGCGGAGGCCCGCGCGAACGTGCATTATAGGAGCCGACCATGACGTCGCCCGCCAAACAGGACCTCCTGCGGAAACTGCCCTCGGTGGACAAACTGCTCGCTTCGTCGGACGCCGCGGACTGGCTCCAGCGCCATCCGCGCACGCTCGTCGTTCGGTGTCTCCGCGACGCGCTGGAGGAACTGCGCTGGCACATTGCGAACGATACGGGCGGACGCTGCGGCGCCCGGCACGTCACCGAGGAATATGTCCTCTCGGAAGCGCTTCGGCGCCTGGAGGCGCGCACCCGGCCGCACCTGCGCGGCGCGATCAACGCGACGGGCATCCTCCTGCACACGGGCCTCGGCCGGAGCGTCTGGCCCGAGTGCGTCGTCGATTCGATGGTCGAGGAACTCAAAGGCTACGTCACTCTGGCCGTCGACCGCGAGACCGGAAAGCGCAGCGACCGCGACCGGCGCGTCGAGTATATCCTCACGGAACTCACGGGCGCCGAGGCCGCCACCGTCGTCAACAACAACGCCGCCGCGACGATGCTCGTCCTGGCGTCGCTGGCGGCCGGCCGGGAAACGATCGTCTCGCGCGGGCAGCTGATTGAGATCGGCGGCGCGTTCCGCCTGCCCGATGTCATGGTCCAGAGCGGGTCGCGCCTCGTCGAGGTCGGAACCACCAACCGCACGCACCTCGCGGATTACGCCGGCGCGATCACCGAGGCGACGGCCGTCATTCTGCGCGTCCACCCCTCGAACTTCCGCGTCGTGGGGTTCACCAGCGAGGTGCCGCTCGAGGACTTGGCGGCGTTGGCGCACGCGCGCGGCCTCGTATTGTTCGACGACCTCGGGGCCGGGGCCCTCGTGGACCTTGCGAGGTTCGGCCTGCCGCACGAGCCGACGATCCAGGAATCCATCGCTGCCGGCGCCGACGTCGTTATCGCGAGCACCGACAAACTCATCGGCGCGGGCCAGGGCGGCCTCATCCTCGGCCGCGCGAGCCTCATCGAACGCATCCGCCAGCACCCGCTCGCCCGCGCGTTCCGGGTTGATAAGGCGTGCCTGATGGCGCTGGAGCGGACGCTGCACCTCTTCCGCGACCCGGACTGCCTCGCGCGCGAGCATCCGCTGTACCGGATGTTGGCGACGCCGGTGGAGGCGCTCGAGGCGCGTGCCCGCGCGCTGGCCGGCGCGGTGGCACGGTCGGCCCCCGCCGCGCGGACGGAGGTTCTGGAGGGCGTCGGGTACCTGGGGAGCGGGTCGCTTCCGACGGAGCAACTGCCGACGCGCCTCGTCGCCGTCGCGGTCGAGGGACTCGCGGCCGAGGAACTCGCGCGGCGTCTGCGCACGGACGACGCCGCCGTCTTTGCGCGGATCGAGAACGACCGCGTCGTCCTGGACGTGCGGACGATTCGGGAGAATGAATTGCCTGCCGTCGCCGACGCCGTAGGACGTGCCGCCCAATGACTTCCGCGCGAAAGAACATCATGCTCGGCACCGCCGGACACGTGGACCACGGCAAGACGGCGCTCGTGAAACTCCTGACGGGCTGCGACACGGACCGCCTCGCCGCCGAGAAAGAGCGCGGCCTGACGATTGAACTCGGGTTCGCCCCCTGCCGGATGCGCGACGAGCGGATCGTCGGCATCGTGGACGTTCCCGGCCACGTGGACTTCATCCGCAACATGGTCGCGGGGGCGCACGGCATCGACGTCGTGATTCTGGTCGTTGCGGCGGACGACGGCGTCATGCCGCAGACGCGCGAGCACCTCGACATTCTGACCCTGATGGGCATCCGGCGGGGGATCGTCGCGCTGACGAAGATCGACCTCGTGGACGCGGACCTGCGGCGGATCGTCGAAGAGGACGTCCGCGCGTTTGTCCGGGGCACGTTTCTCGAACGCGCTCCGATTTGCGGCATCTCGAACGTCACCGGCGAGGGGTTCGAGGGTTTTTTCGCCGCCCTCGACCAGGCGGTCGCCGCCTGCGAGCCGCACCAGAGCACGGGCCTCTTTCGCCTCTGGATCGAGCGGGCGTTCGCCATCCGCGGTTTCGGCACCGTCGTCTCCGGCGTGCCGACGAGCGGGGAGGTGCATCTGGAGGACCGCCTGATGATCCTCCCCGGCGGCCTGGAGGCCAGAGTCCGGCGCCTCGAGGTGTACGGTGAGGAAACCGACCTGGCGCGCGCCGGCGAATGCGTGGCCGTCAACCTCGCCGGCGTCGAAACCGAGATTATCGAGACCGGCATGGTCGCCTGCGCGGGCGACGCCTTTGAGCCCGTCACCGTCGTCGAGGCCGACCTCGGCATCCTCCCCCATGTCCCCCACCCGCTGAAGGATTACCTGGAGGTGCATCTGCACATCGGGACCGCCCGCGCGACCGCCCGCGTCGCCATCCTCGACGATAAGACCGTCCCGCCGGGCGAGCGGCGAATGGTTCAGTTGCGTCTCGACCGGCCGCTGGCCGTCGCCCCCGGCGACCGCTTCGTCGTCCGGGCCGGCATGGCGGGCCTCGCCGACGGCCGCATCACGACCCTCGGCGGCGGGCGCGTCCTCGGCACGAGCAACCGCCGGACCCGCCGAAACCGCCCCGACGTTCTCCAGGCCCTCGCCGACCGGCGCGACGCCCTCGACGACCCCGCCGCCTGGTGCGCCCTTCATCTCAAGGAATCCGGCGAAGCGCTCGACCTGGCCGCGCTGGCGCGCCGGGCGCTCGCGCCCCTGGAGGAGGTCCGGCGGACGGTCGAGCGCCTCCGCGAGGAGGGAACCGTCGTCGGCGCAGGCGGCGCCCTGTTCGTTCATCGCGACGTCGTGGATGCCGCCGCGGGCCGGCTGCGCGAGGCGCTCGAGGCGTTCCATTCGGCCAATCCGCGCCGGGCGGGCGCCGCCCCCGCCGACCTTCTGCAAGAGGTCGGCGTCGCGCCGGCCGTTTTTGACCTGGCGCTCGAGCGGCTGGTCGCGGAAGGAGCGGCGGTCCGCGCGGGCGAGGTGGTGGCGTTGGCCGGGCGCGGCCCGTGCCTTTCGCCCCAGGACGAGGCCCTTTCCGGCCGCGTCGAATTGGTTCTTCGGGAGGGGGGCCTTGCGCCTCCCGGTCCGGCGGAGATTGCCGAGGCGCTGGGGGCGCCGCCGGAGCGCGTCGCGGCGATGATTCGCCTGCTGGCCGACGAGGGTCGCGTCGTCCAACTCAATGACAAGGTGGTTATGCACCGCGAGGCGGTCGAATCGGCCCGGCGGGCGGTGCTCGGCCTCTTCGCCAGGAAGGCTGGTTTCGAGACGACGGAGTTTCGCGACGCGCTCGGCGTCAGCCGAAAGTTCGCCGTCCCCTTGCTCGACTATTTCGACACGGTCCGCCTGACGGTGCGGACGGGGAGCCGGCGTACGCCCGGCGCCGAGGCCCGGCAGGCGCTTGAAGGAAAACAGAAAGGCAGTTGATTGCCCCGGGCAGCGGGGTATCATAGCAGACCGTACAAGACAAATAGGAGCAGATCATGAACGTGCACAGGAAGGGCTTCACGAGGCGGCGGTTCCTGAAAGGCGCCGCGGCGGCCGTGGCCGCACCGTACGTGTTAACCTCGACGGCGCTGGGGGGCGAAGGCGTCCCGCCGGCAAGCGAGCGGGTCACCATCGGCCTGATCGGCTGCGGCGGGCAAGGCAGCGGGGTGTTTCGCGGGCTGATCGGGGCCGGCGGCCAGCCCATCGCCTTCGCCGATCCCTGGGTGGATCGCCGCGAAAAGTGGGCCCAGCAGACCGGCGGCACGGCCTACGCCGATTTCCGCGAGCTGCTTAAACGGGACGATCTCGATGCCGTCTGTATCGCCACCACCGATTGCTGGCACGTTCACCACACCGTGGCCGCGGCTAAGGCCGGAAAGGACATATACACCGAGAAGCCGCTGGGCGTGTCGATCCGCGAGGACCAGATTTGCCGCGAGGCGGTCCGCCGTTACGGCCGTATGTTCCAGTACGGGACGCAGCAGCGCTCCAGCGCTCATTGCCGCTACGGCTGCGAGCTGGTTCGCAGCGGCTACGTCGGGGAAGTCCGGGAGATCACGGTCTACGCCCCCGACAGCGCCGAAGGCGGGTCGAACACACCGCTACCGGTGCCCGAGGGACTGGACTACGACATGTGGCTCGGCCCGGCGCCCTGGAAACCCTACTGCGGGCAGGCCACCGGAGGGAATGCTTGGTGGCACGATTATGACTACGCCCTGGGATGGATCGCCGGCTGGGGCGCCCATCCGCTGGACATCCTCGTCTGGGGCTACGACACCCACAAGACCGGCCCCTGGGAGGTTGAAGGCACGGCCCACATTCCCACCACTAATCGCAACAACGTCGTGATGAAGTGGGACGTCGACATCCGTATGGCCAACGGCGTGAAGATGAAGTTCAGGCCGGGCGGCGACTACACCGAGTTCAAGGGCACCGAAGGTTGGATCGGCATCTCTCGCGGCGGCATCAAGGCCGACCCGCCGTCGCTGTTGAAAATCAATCTCAAACCCGACGACGTGCACCTCGTCGAGAGCCGCCGTCACGGCGGGAATTTCATCGAGTCGGTCAAAACCCGCAAGGATCCGGTCAGCCACATCGAAGACGCGGTGCGGTCGGACATTTTCAGCCACGTTTCCGACATCGCGATCCGCGAAGGGCGAAAAATCGTCTGGGACCCTGAAAAAGAGAAAATCATCGGCGACGAAGCGGCCTCACGTCGTTTGTCCCGCGCCTGGCGCGAGCCGTGGCGAATCTGAGGGATTGGCGGCTTCCAGAAGCCAGGATCGGCGGAACGCCGCTCACGGTTCGGCGGGCGTCTTGACGCGGCGATAGGTGTATCGCCCGTCCGGCGTGACGTAGTTGAAGACCTGCCGGAGGCGCCCGGTTTCGCTTCGGACTTCGAACGGTTCGCGCACGAGGTGCGTTTCGCGCACGTCCTGGAACGCGAGGAGCCGGCGCGGGTCTTTCCGGTCGCCCGTCGCTTCCATAAGGAGCACTACGCTCACCAGGCCGCCCTCTTCCTGCCTGGCGGCACTCACCCGGATTTCGCGCAGGGCCGCGCTCGCCAGCGGCAGCGTGAGCGCCCGCACCAATCCCCAGCCGAGGCCCTCGAAGCGGACCTCCGTCGCCCCGGCGGCCGCCTGGCCCGCGGGGTCTTTGCCCGGCTCGAAGAGGACGGCCAGTTCGTCCCCGCCGCCCGGTTTTGGCGCGATGAGGATGCGGCTTGAGCCGCGGAACACCAGCGCCGGCTGCATGATGAATTGGTCGGCGATCCGCACCTCGCGCCCGGGGGCCACGTTCAGCGTCAACTGGACGAGCGGTTCCTCGCCGGCGCGGCGGAACTCGACAACCAGCGATTCCATCCGGTCCCATTGCAGGACGACCATCTCCATGACCCGCAGCATCCGCGGCGCCCAGGCGAACACCCTGTGCGCGACGGACGCAAGGCCCTGGCTCGGCGGCGCCGGCGGCGCCTCGCGAAGGTGGGTGAGCAAGGTCTCGGGAAGCGCCTTTCGCAAACTGTCAGGGTCGTCCGCCTCGCGCATTGCGCTCGCCACCGCGTCGCGCAAGTCCGGCGGGTCCAGTTTTCCCGCCGCCGCGAACGCCAGCCGCAGCACCATCTGGGCGAGCGCTTCGCGCAGCCGGCCCACGTCCTGGGGGTTCATGCCGGCGAGCAGGAGGCCCCCCGCGCGCTCATTCAGATAGGCCATTGCGAGATTCAAGAGCGGCTCGGCCGAGAGGCCCGCCGGTTCCTCGCCTTCTTTGGCGGGGCGATCGGGGTCCTCGGCCGTCGAGAGGCGGACGATGCGCTCGGCATCGGCGATGGTCGAGGCGGTCGCCGACGCCCATTGTTCCATCGAGGGGTGCGAGTCGGGGTCCATCGCCTCGCGGAAATCCACGATTGTGCGGCGGGCGTCGGCCAGCCTCTTCGCCGCCATCGCCGCGTGTTCCGGGCTCAGGCTGAACGCCACCTCCGTCGTTCCCGCCTTCAGGCGGTCGGCCGCCCGCACGAGGCTGATCGTGGACCGGAGGAAACTCGGGTCCTGGCGGATGAGCCAGTGCGTCGGAATCGCACGGCCTTCGATCTGGAAGGACACGGGCGAGGCCTCCTGCCAGCGGACGGGGTGCAGGCTCCAGTAGCGGTCGAGTTCGCCCTCGGCGAGGGGATGGCGGGTCATGCACCCCGCCGCCCCGAGGAGCATCATCAGCGCCGCCGCTTGCCATACCGTTCGCACGGGTCGCCTTCCTCTCTTCCAGCCGGTTTCGGCGAATCCCTATTGGCCCGGCGCCTTCGCGGGCGCGTCGAGTTCGTCGGCGCGCTTTTTCAGGCGCGCCTGGAGCGAGGTCTTCGGAAAGGTTGCGCCCTCGAACACCGCCCGCTCGATCTCGCGCCAGCCGGTGACCACTTGGACGACGTCGGGCAGGGGGTCGAGCGAGTCGGCGAGTAGCCGGAGGCCGGCGGCTCCCGCGGTTTCGTCCGGCTGGACGATCAGCATCGCCCGCAGGCCGTTCTCGTGGTACGCGACGGCGTCGGAGACCTTGTCGCCGATGCCGAGGGCCTTCGCGCCCTTGAACCGTCGCCGGATGTCGCCCAGCATGGCGGACTTGAACGCCCCGCTGCCTTTGAGGAATCCACCGATGTCCGACAGAAGCAGGGGGCCCTTCGGGTACTCGTGTTCGCGGAGCCAGGCCCGCGACTTCGGTCCGAAGAGGTCCGGCCGATGCGTGAGGTAAATCGGCGTGTATTCCTTCGCCAGGCGTTTCATCACCTCGACGGAGTCGGCCATCGGCTCGGGCTTGCCCACCAGCACCTTCTGGAACCCCGACGTGACGACCGTCTTGTCGAGGTCCACGATGACGAGCGGCGTGTCGGCCCGGCGGCAGAGGACGAAGGCCTCGACCGGTTCGGGCGGCTGGTCGGGAAACCCGTTCGGCGAAAGTTCGACGCGGAAGACATAATCGCCCGCGCCCGGCGGGGTGAAGGAGACGGCGGCGACGCCGTCGCGGTCTGTCTCGGCCGCCTTGTAGAATTCCCCGCCGCGAGAGAAACGCACGACATGGCCCGGCTGGGCCCGCAGGAGGTCGCCGCCTTGGAGGTGCGCCCGCAGGAGGACTTCCTCGCCCGGCAGCGCGACCGCGTCCGAGACCGTGAAGAGGTATCCTTGTCGGCCGCCGAACAGGACGTTCTGCGCCCCGCATCCGCACGCCGACACCAGGACCGTCGCCAGCAGAAGTGCCGCCGCCGCGCGTCTCATGGCCCGCCTCCTTGAACTTCAGCGTACGGCGTGGCCGGCCGAAAATCAACGCTCGACGCCCGCCGGTTTCGGAAGGTATGATGGCCGGGAAGCACCGCCCCTCGCGACGGGGGCGGCGAGTGGAGGAATTCCCGTGTTCCGCGTCACGGTGGTTCTCGGCCTTGCTTTTCTTCTTGTTGCGGCGGCAGGTGGGTGCGCGCCGCCCGTCCTGGCGGTCCGGCACCGGTTGGCGCCGGACCTGCCGATTCCGGCAGGCGCGGCGCGCGT
>JAPLMM010000178.1 GCA_026387035.1 Planctomycetota bacterium | reverse complement strand
GCCGTAGTAGTCCACTTTCAGGTGTTCGACGAGGCCGGCCGACGCCCGGCCGGTCCGCACCGTCCGGAACTGCTGGCGGAGATGGTCGACGGCTTTCTTCATTTTGTCTTCGGCTTCGAGGAGGATGTCGTCGATCGGCACGGTCAGGAATCTCCTATGAAGGTTCCGATGGGTTCGCCCGCCACGACTCGGCGGATGCTGCCTTCGTGTTTCAGGTTGAAGACGACGATGGGGATGTGGTTGTCGCGGCAGAGGCTGATCGCCGCCGTGTCCATGATCCTCAGGTTCTGCCGGACCACGTCGTCGTAAGTCAGCCGATCGAATCGCCGGGCCTTCGGGTTCTTCTGCGGATCGTCCGAGTACACGCCGTCCACCTTCGTCGCCTTCAGCAGACAATCGGCGCCCAATTCGTTCGCGCGGAGCGCCGCGCAGGTGTCGGTCGTGAAGAACGGGTTTCCCGTGCCGCCCGCGAGGATGACGACGCGCTTCTTTTCGAGGTGGCGGATGGCGCGTCGGCGGATGAAAGGCTCGGCCACGTCTTTCATCTCGATCGCCGACTGGACGCGCGTGCTGACGCCCAGCGTCTCCAGGCTGTCCTGAAGCGCGAGGGCGTTGATGACGGTCGCGACCATGCCCATGTAGTCGGCCGTCGCGCGCTTGACGTGGGCCTTTTCGGAGAGCGTGACGCCGCGGAGGAAGTTTCCTCCCCCGACGACGATGGCCAGTTCGCACCCCGTTTCGGCCACTTCCTGCACCTGCCGGGCGATCGTGGCGACTTCCGCGGAATCCAGGCCGGAGCCGCCCGGCTTACAGAATCCTTCACCGCTGACTTTCAGGAGCACCCGCTTGTACGGGCGTTCGGCCATCGGAGTTCCCCGGTTAATCCTACAAGTGTTATTTCAACGCAGAGAGCGCAGAGAGCGCAGAGAGAGGATTGGGTAACAACGGCAAGGCCATTTCCGCCATCGTCTCACAAGACATGCTGTTTGTTGTTCCCCTATCTTTGCTGTTCTCTGCGTTCTCGGCGATCTCTGCGTTGAAGAACACTTAAGACGTCTCCTCGCCCACCTCGAACCGCGCGAATCGTTGGATGACGATGTTCTCCCCCGTCCGCGCCACCAGGTCCGTCAGCAGGTCCTTGACCGTGCGGTCGGGGTCTTTGACGAACGGCTGCTCGAGGAGGACGTTGTCGGCGAACCACTTCGCCAGTTTTCCCTCGACGATTTTCTCGAGCACCTTTTCGGGTTTGCCGGCCGCCTGTTCGCGCGCAATGCGCCGCTCCCGCTCGACGATCGCCTCGGGCACCTGTTCGCGGCGGACGGCGATCGGCGAGGCGGCGCACACGTGCAGGCACACGTCGTTCAGAAACGTCTGAAACTGCTCGTTCTTCGCGACGAAGTCTGTCTCGCAGTTCACCTCGACCATCACGCCCACTTTGCCGTTGTGATGGATGTAGGAGTGGATGCGGCCCTCGGCGGCGGTGCGCGTCGCCTTCTTCTCGGCCGTCGCAAGACCCTTCTTGCGAAGGATCTCAATGGCCTTCTCCGCGTCGCCGGCCGCCTCCTCCAGGGCCCGTTTGCAGTCCATCATTCCCAGGCCCGTCCGCTGCCGCAGTTTCAGAACCTCTTCGGTGCCGATAGCCATCAAGCATGCTCCTTCGTGCAGCGCCTCCAGGCGAACGAAAGTGTCTTGGACGTCGGAAATTCAGGCCCGTGCGTCGACCGCCGCCCCGCCGCGGCGGGCCGGGCACGCGGCGGATTCGCCCACCGCTTACGCGCCGGCGCTCGGAGCATCCGAGGCCGGTTCCTCGCCCGCAGCCGATTCGGCCGGGCCGCCGGTCCCCGTGTCGCCGGCGACCGCCTCCCCGGCGGGACGTTCCGCTTGCGTGGCCGGATGCGGCTTGGGCAGGGGCATCGAGGGCACCGGCCGCTCGGCGCCTTTGGTCGGCCGGCGGCTGACCCGTGCCTGCGGGCGTGTCGGCCCGCGCGCCGGCGTCTGGTCCTCGCCTTCCTTGGCGGCGAGGGTGGCCCGGTTCGCTTTGCCCTCGATGACGGCGTCGGCCAGGTGCGTGAGCACGATCTCGATCGCACGCATCGCGTCGTCGTTCCCCGGAATGACGACCGTCAGGTCGTCCGGGTCCGCTTCCGTGTCGGCCATGGCGACGACCGGCACATCCATCTTCCGAGCCTCCCGGACGGCGTTCTTCTCGCGGATCGTGTCCACGATGATGAGGGCGGCCGGCAGGCGCTCCATCGTCCGGATGCCTTCCAGGTTCCGCCGGATCTTCTGGTGCTCGCGCTGGAGGCTGGCGATCATCTTCTTCGAATGCCGGTTGATCGTTCCGGTGACTTCCATCTGATCGAGTTCGTCCAGCCGCCCCAGACGCGACCGGATGCTTCGGAAATTTGTCAGCGTCCCGCCCAGCCACCGGTGGTTGACGTACGGCATGCCGCAGCGCTTCGCCTGCTGTTCGGTGGCCACGCGCGCCTGGCGCTTCGTCCCGACGAACACGACGTCTCCGCCGGCCGCCACCAGCCGCGAGAGAAACTTCTTCGCCCGGACGATGCCCTTGACGGTTTCCTTCAGGTCGATGATATGGATGAAGTTCCGTTTCCCGAAGATGTAGGGCTTCATCTTGGGGTTCCACCGGCTCGCCGGGTGGCCGAAGTGGATGCCGGCTTCAATCAGTTCCTGCACTTCCAACTTTGCCAAATGCCTTTCTCCTATCCGTTTAGCGCGCAAACAAACCCTGCAACGAACCCGGAACCCTATCCCTCCGGCCCCTGCTTGTCAAGCCTTTTCCGGTTTCTCGGACCGGTCCAGAGCCTGGCCGACGGCTGCCAGGATCTGCGCCTCGACCGTGTCGAGGCTTCCTGGCACGCGGGCGCCCGCGGCATAGCGGTGCCCCCCGCCCCCGAACCGCGTCGCCACGCCGAGGACGTCCGTCCCCGGCCGCGACCGCAGGCTGACCCGCACGTGGCCGTTCCCGCTGTCGGTCAGGAGAATCCCCACCTGGACTCCGCGCACTTTCATGCACTCGTTGATAAGATTTTCGGTGTCGTCGGCGTCGGTAGCGGTCTGGTGGAACATCGCCTGCGTCAGACGCATGACCATCACCTGTCCCCCGAGGGCGGGACGCAGCCCGCCGACGGCAAGCCCCAGGAGCCGCATCTTCGCCAGATCGTTGTTCCAGTACAGTTGCTCGTAGAGGAGGTGCGGCTTGGCGCCGGCTTCCACGAGCCGCGCCGCCAATCGCAGCGTCTCGGCCCCCGAAGTCGGCAACCGAAACCAGTCCGTGTCCATCGCGAGGCCGGCAAAAAGGTACGTCGCGGTTTCCGCGTCGATGGCGGCCCCGGCCTCGACAAGGAAGTCGTGCACCAGGACGGCGGTGGCGGGCGCCTCGGCATCGACGAGGGCGACCTGAGCCGGCACGTCCTGCGTCCGGTGGTGATCGATGACGAGGACCCGGCGCGCCCCCTTCACGAGCGATTCCACGCCTGCCAGTTGCTGCCAGGCGCCCGTATCGACGAGGCAAACTAGGTCGGGCGGATCCGCGGCCGCAGAATCCGCGTCCCGCCCCGCCACCTGCACCGTCCCGTCCGGGTCGAGAAAGGCATATCGCGCCGGCGGCGGCGTCGGGACGATGATCTCGACCTGCTTGCCCTCGGCCAGCAGCCAGCGCCGCAGCGCCGCGATCGAGCCCATTGCGTCACCGTCCGGCTTGACATGCGTGGTCAGCACAACGTGATCGGCCTTCCGGAGTTCCTCAATCGCACGCTGGTAGTCTTTTCTGGCGATCACCGGTCACTCGCGCGGGCGGTTGCGCCGCCGGCTCCCAAAGGGCGGCTACCCGTCCGAGCGGCCGGGCAGTCGCGCGTCGGCTAGCCTTGGCTGATCGCCTCGACCGGGCACACTTCCGCGCATGTCCCGCAGTCGGTGCACTTCTTGGCGTCGATGAGATA
>JAPLMM010000177.1 GCA_026387035.1 Planctomycetota bacterium | reverse complement strand
GTCGTGGAGAGGACGTTTTAGCATTGCGGATTGCGGAATGCGGACCCGCCGTCGCCGAGGCTATGGCGGGCAGGTTGCGGAATGAACGGCGAAAGGCGTCCCGGGGATTTGTCCCGGGGATTCGCTTCGCTCATCCCCGGGCTTTAATGGCAAGCGGAGTGCGGTGGTGACGGAACGGTTGCTGGACAAAATTCGGTCGCCGAAGGATCTGGCGGGGCTCGACGCCGGCGAATTGCGTCGGCTGGCGCAGGAAATCCGCGCGCTCATCACGGAGACGGTGGCGGAGCACGGCGGGCACCTGGCGAGCAACCTGGGCGTCGTGGACCTCGTGATTGCGCTGCATCGGGCGTTCGATTTTTCGCGCGACCATCTGGTGCTGGACGTCGGCCATCAGTGCTACGCCCACAAGATTCTGACGGGCCGGCTCGAGGGGTTTGCGCGTCTGCGGTCGGCGGACGGCGTGGGCGGGTTTCCGAATCCGGCCGAGAGCCCTTACGACCGGTTCCGCTCGGGCCACGCGGGGGCGAGCATTTCAACGGCGCTGGGCCTCGCGCTCGCCGCCAAGGCGGCGGGGTCCGACGCGCGGACCGTGGCCGTGATCGGCGACGGGGCCCTGGCGAGCGGACTGGCGCTCGAAGGCCTCAACCATGCGGGGGATGTGGGGGCGAACCTGCTGGTGGTGTTGAATGATAATCAGATGGCGATAAGTCCGACAGTGGGGGCGTTGGCGCGGTACCTGACGGCCGTGCGGACGACGCCGGCCTACGACAATCTGAAGGAAGAGGTCCGTGGGGCGCTGGAACGGATGCCGTTCGGCGGTCCGATCACGCGGGCCCTGCATACGTTCAAGGGCGCCTTGAAGGAAGCGATGGTGCCGGACCACGCGTTCGAGCACTTCGGGTTCCGCTGTTTCGGCCCGGTGGATGGGCATGACATGGAGGCGCTGCTGGAAACGCTGGAGGAGATGAAAGGACTGGAAGGCCCGCGCCTCCTGCACGTGCACACGCAGAAGGGATTCGGTTTCGCGCCGGCGGCCCGGGAGCCGGAGTCGTGGCACATCGCGCCGCCCTTTGCCGAGCAGAACGGTGAAATCGCCATCACCGAGGAACCGGCCGACCGGCCGACGTGGACGCGGGCGGCGGTGGACGAGTTGATGGCGCTTGCCGAGAAGGATGAGCGGATTGTGGCCATCACGGCGGCGATGGCTGAGGGGACGGGGCTTCTGCGTTTCGCGCATCGGTTCCCCGACCGGTTTTTCGACGTGGGGATTTGCGAGCAGCATGCCGTCGCGTTGGCGGCGGGCCTGGCGAAGGGCGGCCTGAGGCCGGTGGTCGGCGTCTACTCGACGTTTCTCCAGCGGGCGTACGACCAGTTGTTCCACGAGGTGGCGCTCCAGGGCCTGCCGGTCGTCCTCCTGGTGGACCGGGCGGGCCTGGTGGGAGCGGACGGGCCGACGCATCACGGTTTATATGACATTGCCTACATGAGACATTTACCGGGCTTCACCCTGGCGGCGCCGGCCGACCGGGCGGAACTGGCGGGGATGCTTCGGCTGGCCCTCGCGGCCGACGGGCCCTGGGCGATCCGGTATCCGCGCGACCGCGTGCCGGCCGAGACGTTCTCCGATGCGCCGGTCGAAGTCGGGCGCGCGGCGATCCTGCGCCAAGGCAGGAGCGGGGCGCTCCTGGCGTACGGGTCGGTGGCGGCGGCGGCAGTCGAGGCGGCGGAGCGGCTCGCCGGGGAAGGCGTCGAGGTGACCGTCGCGAGCGCGCGGTTCGCCAAGCCCCTCGATGCCGACTGCCTGGCGTCGCTCGTGGAATCACACCCGTGGGTCCTCTCGGTCGAGGATCACACGGCGCCGGGCGGTTTCGGATCGGCGGCGATGGAGGCGGCGGAGGTGCGCGGCCTGGAGGTCCAGAAGATTCACCGCGCCGCGGTGCCGGACGTGTTCGTCGAGCACGACAGCCGCGGAGCGCAACTGGCGTCGGCGGGCCTCGTGGCCGAGCGGATCGCCGACCGCGCCCGCGCGCTGGCAGCCGGGATGACACGCGCCCAGTAAACTGGGCGGCTAAATGTTGGCGCGCCGGGCGCGGGGGTGTACACAGTTAGCCGCCCAACTTGTTGGGCGCGCTATGTGTGGGAGGATCGAGCCGTGAAGCAAGTTCTCCTGATCGTCAATTCCGAGAAGCCCGGGGCGCGGGAGTGCCTGGACCGGCTCCGTCCGTGGGTCGAAGAGCGCGTCCGGACCGAGACGATGGAACTGGCGGACCGGCGAGTCGAGACCGGAGCCGACCTGGCCGTCGTGTTGGGCGGCGACGGATCCATCCTCCGGGCGGCACGCATGCTTGCGGGGCGCGAAATCCCCGTCGTCGGCATCAACCTCGGGAAACTCGGGTATCTGGCGGAGTTCACGGCTGAGGAGTTCTGCCGCCACTTCGACGCCATCGTCGCGGGCAAGGTAAGCGTCTCCCGCCGGCTGATGCTCCACGTGCGGTGCGAAACCGCCGCCGCCGGCACGCAGGAATACCTTGTCCTGAACGACGTTCTCCTCGCCGGCGGCAAGGCCCACCGCATGCTGGCCATCGAAGCCAGCGTTGACGGCGAAAAGGTGACCACCTACTACAGCGACGGCGTCCTGGTCGCCACGCCGACCGGATCGACCGCCTATTGCATGAGCGCCCAGGGACCGATCCTGGTGCCGGGCATCGAGGCGATGGTGCTTGTGCCGGTCTGTCCTCACTCGCTGACGCACCGGCCGATCGTCCTCAGGCCCGACAGCCGGGTGACGCTCCGGCCGACGGGCCTCCAGGAAGAGGCGAGCGTCGCCATCGACGGCCAAGAGGTCGTGCGTCTGGCTCGCGGCGACTCGGTCGAGGTGCGGCGGGCGGACTCGCCGTTTCTGCTCGTCCAGAATCCGTCGCGCGGGGCGTTCGCGACGCTGAGCGAGAAACTCCACTGGGGCCATCTGCCGCGGTACGGCAACCGGAGTCCGGGCAAACCTTGACGGGCAGGCGCCGGCGGGCTTATGATTCCCCGCGAGGCTTTGGGCGGAGCGTAAAGTTCACATGGCCCATCAGATCCGAATCCTGACCGAATACTGCAAGGGCTGCGAGTTGTGCGTCGCCGCCTGTCCGAACGGCGTTCTGGAGATGTCGGACGACCTGACGGAACTGGGCGTGCGGCCGGCGCGGCCCAAAGCCGGCGCCGAGTGCAGCGGCTGCACGCTCTGTTACCAGGTCTGCCCGGACGCGGCGATCGAGATCTGGGAAGTCGAGGCGGTGTGACGGCCCCCCGGCCCGGGCGTTTTTCCGGCTGCGTACGACCAAGCCCAGGGCCGCCACGGCGGCCAAGGATTTCAATCCCAGGTCGCCGTGGCGACCCTGGGCTTATTCTTTACAATGGAGCGCCATGCCCGAAGCCGACCGGCAATCCGTGTACCGCATCCTCGACGCCAACGCGAACCGGGCGCGCGAGGCCCTGCGCGTCGCCGAGGAGGCGGCGCGGTTCGCGCTGGAGCGGCCGGACCTCGCTGAGGCGCTGAAGCGTCTTCGCCACGACCTGCGGGCCGCGCTCGCGCCGCTCGACGCCCGCGCGCTCCTTCAGGCGCGCGACACGGCGGGCGACGTCGGCACGGCGATCTCGACGCCCGAGGAGGCCTGCCGCGAAAGCACCCGCGACGTGGCCCGGGCCGCCTTCAAACGCCTCGCCGAGTCGCTCCGGGTCCTGGAAGAGTACGCGAAGGTTGTCAGCGCCGACGCCGCGGCCGCGGTCGAACGGCTCCGCTACCGTGCGTACGACCTGGAGAAACGGTTCGAAGAGGCGCTCGATCCATCGGGGCGACTGGCGGCCGGCGGCGTCTGCGTTCTCGTGACCGAGTCGCTCTGCCGGAGGCCCTGGCTGGAGGTCCTGCGGGGCATTCTCGCCGGCGGGGCAGCCTGCGTCCAGGTTCGCGAGAAGCATCTGGCGGACGGCGCGCTCCTCGCGCGTGCGCGGCAGGTGGCGCGCACGGCCCACGAGGCGGGGGCGCTCGTGGTCGTCAACGACCGGCCGGACGTGGCGGTGCTGGCCGGCGCGGACGGCGTCCACGTGGGCCGGGACGACCTCGCGGTCCGCGAGGCGCGGCGGATCGTCGGTCCGGAGCGTTTGGTCGGCGCGAGCACGCACAGCCTCGCCCAGGCGCTGGCCGCCGCCGACGCGGGCGCCGACTACATCGGCTGCGGACCCATGTTCCAGAGCGAGACGAAACCGCAGTCCGTCATTCCGGGCCCGGCCCTTTGTGCCGAGGTGACGAGAGCGGTCGGCCTGCCCCGTAGTAGAGAGCATCTCTCACTACGGGGCCTGCCGGTGATGGCGGTCGGGGGCATCACGGCCGAGCGGGCGGGCGAGGTGCTGGCGGCCGGGGCGGCGTGGCTGGCTGTTTCGGGCGCCGTCTGCGCAGCCGAGGATCCGGAAACCGAGACGCGGCGGCTTGTGGAAGCCGTGGCCTCCCGCCGCGAGGCGCGAGACTGAAAAACGAAGTCCCATGGCACAGAAGGCGGTGGCGGCCTAGGAAGGCCGCCACCCACGAGCATTCTGGATTTATCAGACATCTAGTCCCAACTGCGTTCGCCGCCGCCGTGTCCGCCGCCGCGTCCGCCCCGTTCGCCGCCGGGGGGTCCGCCGCGTCCGCCCTGTCCGCCGGGTGCTCCGCCGGGACCGCCCCCTCCGCCGGGAAGGCCGCCGCCCATCATGCCGCTGAACTGGCTGCGCAACTGCTCCGCTTTGGCCTTCTGTTCTTCGCCGCGTTGCTTGAGCAATTCCTCGGCCTTGGGCCGCTGCTCGCCGTTAAGGACGGCCAGGACGCGTTCGCGGGTGTCGGTCCCGATTTCAGTCTGGCTTTTTTTGAAGGAGTCGATGCGTGTGCGCATGTCCTGGACGCGGTCCTCCGGGCTCGCCTCTTCGCTGCGGGTGAAGGTTGTTTTTCGCATTTCGGTGAGTTTTCCGGCGCCCTCTTTGAGGATATTGCGGATCTGGGCGACCTGCTCGTCGGAGAGTCCCAGGTCCTCTTTGATGCGGGTGGTGGTAAGGATCCAGAGGTCGCCGTTGCCTTCGCCGAGGCTGTCGCGCTGTTGACCGATTTCGCGGAGTTTGGCGAGTTGTTCTTCGGAGAGCAGGCCGATGGCCTCTTGCATCATGGCTTCGAGTTCCGGCCGGGCCTCGCGGAAAGCGTCGGCCAGGGCGCGGAACATTTCGCCGCGGCGCGCCTGTTGCTGCTCGGGCGTGAGTCCCTCTTGCGCGCTGTTGTCCAGGCTGATGCGGTCCCGAATCCGGTCAAAGGTCGCCTGGGCCTTCTTCTGGAGTTCGGCGATGCGGGCGTCCTGCTCGGCCGTCAGGCCGATCTCGGACCGCACGATCGGGTCGCCGATCGAACTAAAGACGCGCCGGGCCTGCTCCATGGCCGTACGCTCGCGCATCCGCTGCTCGGCGGCCTCGCGCCAGCCGCCGGTCGTCTCCGCCCCGCCGGCTGCCGCCACCCATCCCAGTGTCAGCGCGGCCGCGCACACGGCCGCAAGAACGGCCCCAACTCTTTTCTGTCTCATCTCGGATCTCCTTGTGGTGGTACTATAGAGCGATCGGTCCACTCCTCTCGCTACCACGGGCAAACGCCCTGGCGAGCGGATTATTGCGGGAATCCGCCGGAGGGTGGACGGGTGTGGCAAGATTTTCTGGCAGCCCCGGAAGGGGCGTCTGACAGGTAGCCACGGGCGCAAGCCCGTGGACCCCGGACGTCCCACGTCCCCCTCCTTTCTGTCCCCCGCAGGGGCGCCCGCCTGGGCGGGCGCCCCTGCGGGGGGTTGAAAAAAAGAAAGCGGTGGGGTCGCTTCTGCCACGCCGACCACGGGCTTGCGCCCGTGGCTAACGTCAAACGTGCCTTCGGCACTCCATCGCAAAACCTCCCATCGGTTACGCCTGCCGGAAAAAAATTGCCGCACCCGACCGGGGGTTGGCGCGAGGCTATCGGTTGGCCGCGGAGGGAGCCTCGTAGAACAACTGCCCCTCGCCGCCCGTGACGAGCGTCACGCGCGGGTCGGTGACGAAGGTTCCGAGGTTTCGCCACTCGAACTTTTCCTGGCGATAGCGGTTGTCGGCGCCGAGGCGGCTGCGGAGGACCTCGAAGTCGACGCTGTTTTCGGAAAGGATCCGCTGCCAGCCGGTGTCTCGCGGATCGTCGGTCGTCCGGAGGACCTCCGGCGTGCTGAACGAATGGAAGAACGCACGGCCGTAGAGCCGGAACTTCGGCCGGACCTCTCGCGACAGATGGCGTTCGAGGTACTCAAACACCTGATCGTGGGCGAGGCTGCCGATGATGACGACGTCGAATCGTTCCGCGAGGTCGAAGCACGCCTGCATGTCGAGGCGCTGCTTTGTGATGCCGCCACGCGTCGTCGTCTTGCGTAGGGGGGAGGTCGAGGTGAGAATCGCGATCTTTTCCATGTCTTGCCTGTTGCTGGATCGTTCCGAGGTGCGTGTTTCGGCCGACGGTTCTCGCTGCCGAGTGCGGCTGTTGCTCTGCGATCAACTCAGGCTGTCTTTAGTATAGCCGAGTTCCTTGACGATGGCCAGCACTTCGCTCCAGGTCGGGAAGGGGCGGTTGAACTTGGTCTTGTACCGGTCGATGGCGCGGACGAACTCGATTTCTTCGAGCGTCAGGTCGCCCTCTTCGACGCGCTTCTGGAAGGTCGCCTGGTCCTCTTTTCGGCGCCGGTCGAGCCGTCGGTCGAAGGTGGTGCGCCGGTCGCTGCCGGTGCGGCGGTCTCGCAGGACTCGCCGATCGCGGCTCCCTCGGCGCTCGGGTCCGCAGTAGTTGTCCGGTTTTCCCGACCGGCGGTCCTCGGCGCTCCGCCGCTTTGCCTTGGAGGGTTGATCGGCAAGAGCCTCGTCCATCGCCTCGATCAGGTCATCCTGAGCCACGCTTTGCCCTCCACGCAGTGCGCCTGTTGTGGGGCCTCCGAGAAAAATATCGGCGGGAAAGGCCTGTTGGATTAGCGAATCTGGACAACATGGGGGATGCGAATGGTGGCGCGCATCGTTTTCGTGGTGGAATCGGCTGGCAATAGGCGGCGCCGATGGGTAGGCTCTCGGAGCCCTAGCGTGGAGACGGAGCCAATGCGCGTGCGGGTTGTGGCTGGCATCGCGGCACTGGCCGCGTGGGTGACGAATCTGGCGGCGGTCCCGGGCGCTTCGTCGGAAGACTCCATCATCCGCTACGACCGGGAATCGCGCTATTACCGGATCCAGGTGGTGGACTATCCGACGCAGGGTCGGCGGTGCCTTCACTTCTCCAAGTCGCGGGGCATCCAGTCGAGCATGATCCTGGCGGATCCGGCGCGGTTGGACTTGAAATACTCGCAGGCGATGGCAGCGGCCCTGGCGCTGCATCGCGACCCGCGAGAGGTTCTCCTCATCGGGTTGGGCGGCGCGTCGATTCCGAAGTTTATTCAGAGACACTTCCCGGCGATAAACCTCGATATTGTCGAACTGGATCCTGACGTCGTCCGGGTGTGCCAGGACTACTTTGAGTTTCGCGGGAACGCGAAAACGCGCGTTTTCGTGATGGACGGGCGCATGTACCTGAAGCGTGCGGAGAAGCAGTACGACCTCATCCTGCTGGACGCGTATGCGGCGGATCACATTCCGTTCCACCTGACGACGGTGGAGTTCGTCCAACTGGTGAAGTCGCACCTGAAACCGGGCGGAGTGGTGGCGTCGAACCTGTGGGAGAAGGCGATCAATCGGTTTTACTTGGCGGAACTGAAGACGTTCCAGGCGACGTTTCCGCAAGTCTATCTGTTGCCTGCGGCCCAGTCGGGGAACATCATCGTCTTCGGCACGATGGCCGAAGAGCCGGTGACCCCTAAAGAGTGGGTCCTGCGGACGGAGCAGAGAGTCCGCGGCCGGGATATCGGTTTCGACCTCGCGGACCTCATCGGGCGGGAGTACCAGCGTCTGACGGACCGCAAGATTGACGAAGCGGTCTTGACGGACGACAAGGCGCCGGTGAACACGCTGCGGCACGAAAATCCGAAGCACTTCGAGGAGGAGGGCGCGTCGCCATGATCCGCGCGGTGGTGCTTGCGGCGGTGTTCCTTTCTGGGGCGGCGCTGATGAGCCTGGAGATGGCAGGGGTTCGCCTCGTCCAGCCGGAGTTCGGCAGCGACATCATCGTCTGGGGGAGCCTCATCAGCGTCTTTCTCGGGGGCCTGGCGATCGGGGCGATTCTGGGCGGGCGTCTGGCCGACCGCCGGCCGGCCTTGTGGAAACTCGGCGCGATCCTCGCCCTCGGCGGCGTCGTGGCCCTCTCGATTCCCCTCTATTCCGACGCGGTGCTCGACTACCTGTTTCCGGGAGAAGGGGCGCCGCTTCCGGAGGAATGGAACGACGGCGGCGCGGGAACCGGCGACGGCCAACTCGTCGTCTACATGCCGCCGGACCTGAGGTGGCCGACGCTCGGCGTCGGACTGCTCCTCTTCCTTGTGCCCTCGGTGCTCCTCGGTATGGTCACCCCTTATGCCGCTAAACTTCTGATCCACGCTCTCGGCCACTTGGGAGCCGGCGTCGGGAAGATTTCGGGCCTCTCGACGGTGGGGGCCATCGTGGGGACGCTCGGAACGACGTTCTACCTCATCACGTGGATGGGGACGCGGTGGCTTCTGGCGGCGAACGGGCTGGTGCTCGTCGGCCTGGGCCTGGCGCTCGCGCTCGTCCACCTCGCCACGCCGCGCGAGTGATGCGCCCGCTTCGGAGCCCGCCTCCGGCCATCGGCTACAGTCTTTCCGCCGGCCTGCCGATTTGCTAAGATACCCGACCATGAGCCGCCGAGGAAGCGGCCTGACCGGATGGAGACAAACGATGGCCAAACTGTGGGAAAAGGGTTACGAACTGGAGCCTGAAATCGAGCGCTTCACCGTCGGCGAGGATTATCTGCTCGACCGGGACCTCGTGCGGGCCGATTGCCTGGGGTCGGCGGCCCACGCGACGATGCTCGCGAAGGTCGGCCTCCTGACGGCCAAAGAGCGCGACCGCCTCCTGGGCGGCCTGCGGACGGTCCTCGAGGATCTCGCCGCCGGAAAGTTCTCCATCACGCCCTCCGAGGAGGACGTGCACACCGCGGTCGAAGAATACCTGACGGACCGCCTGGGCGACCTGGGGAAGAAACTCCACACAGGCCGCAGCCGCAACGACCAGGTCCTCCTGGACCTGCGCCTCTGGGGGAAGGAGCAGTTGCACGCGCTCGCGGAGCGGACGGTAGCGCTCGTGCGGGCGCTCGAGGCGTTCGCGAAGCGGCACGAGTTCGTCCCGATGCCGGGGCGGACGCACATGCAGGTCGCCATGCCGTCGAGCCTGGGCCTCTGGGCCGGGGCTGCCGCCGAGGCGCTCCTGGACGACCTGGAACTCCTGAAGGCTGCCCATACGCTCACGGACCAGTCGCCGCTCGGATCGGGGGCGGCCTACGGGTCGGCCCTGCCGCTCGACCGCAAACTGGTGGCCGACCTCCTGGGCTTCGCGAAGGTGCAGAACAACGTCCTTTACTGCGCGAACTCGCGCGGCAAGGCGGAACTCGCGACCCTGGCGGCCTGCGGCCAGATCATGCTGGACCTGGCGCG
>JAPLMM010000176.1 GCA_026387035.1 Planctomycetota bacterium | reverse complement strand
TATCCGACGCTGGTGCGGATGGCCCAGCCCTGGGCCGAACGCTATCCCCTGGTGGACGGCCAGGGGAACTTCGGCTCGATCGACGGCGACCCGCCCGCCGCCATGCGGTACACCGAAGCGCGGATGAGCGCGCTGGCGATCGAGATGCTCGAGGACCTCGACAAGGACACGGCCGACTTCCAGCCGAACTACGACGAGACGCGCGAGGAACCGACCGTCCTGCCGGGCAAAGTGCCGAACCTCCTGGTCAACGGTTCGAGCGGCATCGCGGTGGGCATGGCGACGAGCATCCCGCCGCACAACCTCGTCGAGATCTGCGACGCCATCATCGCCATCATCAACAACCCCAACGTCACGGTCAAGGACCTGATGAAGATCGTCCAGGGCCCCGACTTCCCGACGGGAGGCCTCATCTGCGGGCGCCAGGGGATCGTCGACGGCTACACGACCGGCCGCGGAACCATTACCGTCCGGGCCCGCGCCCACACGGAGACGACGCGCGGCGGCAAGACGAACATCATCATCACGGAAATCCCCTACGGGACGATCAAGACGCGCATCATCGAGCGAATCGCCGAGTGCGTCAAGGACGGTGTGATCGAAGGCATCGCCGACATCCGCGACGAATCCGACCGGGAGGGGATGCGGCTGGTGATCGAACTGAAGCGCGGCGAGGACGAACAGATCGTCCTCAACAAACTCTATCGTCACTCGCCGCTCCAGTCCTCCTTCTCGATCATCAACATCGCGCTGGATAAGGGCCGGCCCAAGACAATGGACCTCAAGCAGATTCTGGTGGCCTACAAGAACCACCGCATTGAGGTCCTCCGCCGGCGGACCGTCTTCCTTCTGAAAAAAGCGCGGGCGAGAGAACACATTCTCTTCGGCCTCCTGTACGCCGTCGCCAACATCGACGAAGTAATCGAGATCATCAAGAAGAGCCCGGACGTCCCGACGGCTCGGGAACGGCTGATGAAGAAGGCCTGGCAGTTCCGGCTGACGAACCTTGCCGGCAAGAAGAGCGACAAGGCCAATCGGCTCCTTCTGGAAGCGACGAAGGAGGCCGTCAACCTCTCGGGCGCCCAGGCCGACGCCATCCTCGGCATGCGTCTGCAGCAACTCACGGGCCTGGAGGTCGAGAAACTGCGCGACGAGTGGGCCCAAGTCCGCGAGAAGATCGCGGAGTATGAGTCGATCCTGCACGAGGAGCGGCTCGTGCTGAACATCATCGCCGAGGACCTCTACGAGATGAAGGAGAAGTTCGGCGACGCGCGGCGAACCGAAATCACCGGCGAGGTCGGCGATTTCCAGATCGAGGACCTGATTGCCGAGGAGAACTGCGTCGTCACCATCAGCCACGAGGGTTACATCAAGCGGATGCCCCTGACGAGTTACCGCCGCCAGGGCCGCGGCGGCAAGGGCATCATCGGATCGACGGCCAAGGAAGGCGATTTCATCGAACACATGTTCGTCGCCTCCACGCACGACTACATCCTCTTCTTCACGAACAAGGGCCAGTGTTACTGGCAGCGCGTGTACGACATCCCGCAGATGTCGCGCCAGTCGAAGGGCCGCGCAATCATCAACCTCCTTCAGATGCGCTCCGAGGAAGTCATCGCCTCGTTCATCCCCGTCCGTGAGTTCGACGAGAAACGCAGCCTCGTCTTCGCCACCGCTCACGGGACCGTCAAGAAGACCGCGCTGGAGGCCTTCAGCCATCCGCGCAAAGGCGGCATCATCGCCATGGGCCTCGCCCAGGGCGACACCCTCATCGACGTCGCCCTCTCGCATCCCAGCGACGAGATCGTTCTCGGCACGCGCGACGGGATGGCCATCCGATTCAAGGAAAGCGACGCCCGCGGCATGGGCCGCACGGCCCGGGGCGTCCGCGGCGTAGGCCTGCGAAAGGGCGACGAGGTCGTCGGCATGACCATCGTTGACAAAAGCGCCACCCTCCTGACGGTCTGCGAGAACGGTCACGGGAAGCGGACTGAGTTCTCGGAGTACCGGACGCAGAGGCGCGGCGGCAAGGGCCTCATCAACATCCGCACGACGGATCGCAACGGCAAGGTCGTCGCCATGATGACCGTCCGCGACGGCGACGAACTGATGCTCATCACAAAGCAGGGCCAGATCGTCCGGATCGGCGTCGATGCCGAGAGCATTCGCCCCATCGGCCGGGCGACCCAGGGCGTCCGCGTCATCCGCCTCGGCGAAGGCGACAAACTCGTCGCCGTCGCCCGCGTCGCCCAGGACGAGACGGAGGCCGAGTAACCGCCGGCCCCGCCGCCTCCCGCCCGCGCGTTCCCTTCAGCGCTCCACACGATGGCCCCGCGCGCGCAGGACCCCACGTTCAATTTGGACCGCGTCCAGGGCGATGCCCAGTTTCTTGCCCGCCAGGGACACGGGTTCCCCCTCGAGCGCCTGGACCACGCCGCGCCAGACGGCCAAGGTCGGATCGTCGGGCCTCGCGGCTTCGAGCCGATCGACGTGCTCCTTGAGCGCCCGCACCAGATGATTTGCCAGACGGCTCGGCAGGGGCAAGTAACCCGCCTGCACGCCGGCCGTTTCGACCCGAAGCCGGCCGTCCGGCGTGGGCACCACCACAAGATGCTGCGACAGGACGAGCGATCCGACGCCCCCGCCCACCCGCGTGGCGACGACGAGGCGACCGGGCTCAAAAGCGATGCGCAGGGCCTCGAGCGCCGGAGGCAGTCCCGGCGCGCCGGGCGTCGCCTCGGCGAAGTCCCGGCGCGCCGGGACCCGGGCGGAGCCGGGACTCCGCTGGACCATCGCCACGGAATCGTCGCACACGGTCTGGATCGGGCGGTCGTGGACGAGGAACAGGTCGGCGATGCCCTCGAGGCGGCGGACGGCCTCCGTGTTGTCGCCGCAGATGGGCTCCTCCGCGAGGTTTCCGCTGGTCAGGATCATCGGCGGAAAATCGCCCGCCTTCGCCGAGGCTTCCGCCGTCGCCCGCTGGGCTATGGCGGACAAGTCGGCGGGCAAGTCCTCGAACAGGAGGTAGTGGACGGGCGCGTAGGGCAGCATGAACCCGAAGTAGGGGCTCCGCGGGGCGACGCCGGGCGAAAGGTCGTGGTCCGGCCGCTTCGCCACCAGGACGATCGGCCTCTCGCGGGACTCGAGGAGCGCTCGCTCGGCCTCGCCGACCCGCGCGCGGCGGGCGACGGCCTCGGCCGAGGCCGCCATCATGGCGAACGGTTTCTCGTCGCGGCCCTTTCGGCGGCGAAGTTCGCGGACGGCGGCGTCGCTCCGCGCGTCGGCGGCCAGGTGAAACCCCGTCAGGCCCTTGACGGCGACGATGCGGCCGGCGAGGAGCGCCTCGCGGACGGCGGCGACCGCGTCGGGGCACGCGACAGGCCGGCCGTCGGCCCCGTGAAGCGCCAGGCGCGGGCCGCACACGGGGCAGGCGTTCGGCTGGGCGTGAAAACGCCGGTCCGCCGGATCGTCGTACTCGGCCTGGCACTCCGCGCACATGGTGAAGCCGCGCATCGTCGTGGCCGGACGGTCGTAGGGAATGTCCAGCATGATGGAGTAGCGCGGGCCGCAGTTCGTGCAGTTGATGAAGGGGTAGCGGTATCGGCGGTCGGCCGGGTCGAGAAGTTCCCGCCGGCAATCGTCGCAGGTGGCCATGTCGGGCGAGACGAGGGCCACGCGCCTTCCGGCGGCAGAGGGGGCGATGCGGAACTCGCGTTCGCCGAGCGGCGCAAGCGATTCGGACTCGATGGCGGTGATCCGGGCAAGCGGCGGCGGATCGCGCGCGAGGGCCGACACGAACGAATCGACGCCGGCCTCCGGGCCTTCCAACTCGATGAGGACGCCCTCGGCATCGTTCAGGACCCACCCCCCGAGGCCGCGCTCGACGGCCAGGCGGTACACGGTGGGGCGGAAACCGACGCCCTGGACAATCCCCCGGACGCGCACGCGTCGACGGACGGTCGGCCCGGCGGCCGATGGACGGTTTTCCCTGCGGGCCATACGTTCACCCGGACGAAAATGGAACCGGTCTATTATACGGGGCGAGGGGAAGAGACAGAAGGGGCGGCCCTTGTGGGGCCGCCCCGAGATGAATCTCCGGAAACGTCCGGCGCGTTACTTGCGTCGCTTGAGCCAGAGGCCGGCCAGACCGACCGCCACAAGTGAGAGCGTCGCAGGCTCGGGCGCGAACGCGATGTTGTCCAGGAAGAAGCCGGCGGCGTAGGTGTCGGCGCTGATGACCATATTGACGTCCTCGGTCTGGCCGACCACGGGGACGTCCTTGGGGATCTCGATGCGGTATCTGACGAGGACGCCGACGCGTACGTCCGCGGCAGTGACCTCGGACTTGTTGGCGGCCCCCGCCACGATCTTTGTCTCGTTGCCGCCCGTAACAATGACCTCGCCGACGACGTCGGTGGCGGCGCGCGTAGGATCAAAAGTGGGGTCGTAGAAAAGCACAAGCAGGTCAAACGTCCCGCTGTGACTCCCGGTCATACTCAGTGTGTACTGCACCTGCTTCGAGTAAACGGGCGGAGGGGCGCCGCCCGATGGAACGCTCGCACGGAAATCCAACCAGGCGGGATTGTTCGTCACCGGTCCGCCCGTCGCATGCGGGGCGCCGGTGGGGTCGAACAGACCGCCCGCCCCGATCGGGGAGTAGGTCAGGTAGTAACCCATGCCGCCGTGCACCGTGGTCGGGTCCACCAGACTGGGGTTAAACAGAGACTGTTCCAGTTCCCAGATAGTGATGGCCGACGCGCCCGAAGCCATCAGAAGAACCGACGCCATCGCCAGCACAAACAACCGGGCAGATAACCTCATCGCATGACCTCCTTCATAGAACCGCTCTGTTCATAGACTCCCCCTGTGACTCTCCAAGATTTTCTCCGCGGGGTCGGGGACCGGCAGTGTGAGCGTAGCGACAAAAAGTGTGGTGCGACGCTCTACCTGATCCCAGCCCCCGTCTCCAGGTGGAATTATACCACAAATCCGCCCAAAGTCAAAAAAAAGGGACGAAAAAATCCCAAATGGCCGAAAAACAAGGGATACGGGGCTGATTGACAAGACCCCAGGGGGGCATTTATAATGGATGCCTGACCCGCCGACGCCGGCAGTCACCGGCCGAGGGTCTCCGGGCAGCATGAAGGCAGGCCGACAGATGAGCCATTCGGATGACCGTTCCGGCGCCGAAACGCCTTGGCTCAGCGACCAGGCGCCGTGCGTGTATTGCGGCCAGGTGATTGCGCGCGGGAGCGAGCGCTGCCCCCACTGCCGGACCTCCTTTTCCCTGGCGGTGCGCCGGGCGTCGCGCGAAATTTTCGGCCCGTGGTTCTACCTGGACTCGCGCAATCCGAGCGGGCGGGGCGTGACGTTCGAGATGCTCATCAAGATGGTCGAGAAGGGCCGGCTCCAGGCGGACTCGATCGTGCGAGGTCCGACGACGCATCAGGACTGGCTGTACGCGGCCGAGACGCCGCGCCTCGCCAAGTACCTCGGCCTGTGCCCACACTGCTTCGCCTCCGCCAAACCCGAGGACACGTACTGCACGAGTTGCCAGTTGAACATGAACGAGCGTCCGGCCGACAGCCGACCGGGCGTGCCGGCGGACCTCGCCAAGACGCCGTACCATCCGTCGGCCTACGAGATCGAGAAGGAGTTGGCGCGCTCCGTGCCGAGCGCCGCGGAAGAAGCGTCCGGCGGCCCGTCGGAGGCGGCGCCGGTGTCGGAGGCCGTGGCCGCCTTCGCCGAGAGGCCCACCCCCACGCCCGAGCGGACTTGGCCCGTCCTGGCCCGGCCGGTCGACCGCAAGCCCAAGATGTGGGTCGTGTTCGCGCTGACGTGGGCCACTCTTATTCCCCTGATCCTCCTCTGGGTTTTCGCGGTGCCCGCCGGCTGGAAGGAGCGCCTGTTCAACCGGGCACCGTCATCGGGCACTCCGACAGGCTCGGGCGGCAACGCCGCGGGACCGAACGGCCAGCCCGCGCCGGCCGACCCCTGGGTGAACGAGCAGTTGAAGGAAGCGGACCGGGCAACGGCGGCGGGCGACCTCGGCCGCGCCATCGCCATCTACGAGGATCTGGTCCGGAAGACCGGCGACCGGACCTGGAACGCGCGAATCCAGGACCTGCGCGTGAAACAGGAGCAGGAAGATCAGCGCCGGCGTCTTACGGAATTGCGGAACCGGCTCAAACTGGCCGAACAGTTGGCCGCCGACCATCGCCATGCCGACGCGCTGGCCATCCTCCGAAACCTCGCGAAGGAGGATCGCGAACTGCTGGCGACCATCAACGTCAGCGTCCTCCGGATGCAGGCGGTCATCGAGGAAGACGCCGCCAAGTGGCGGGCGGCGGGCGAAAAGAGGCAGAAACTCGCGGACCGGCTCGAGCGGGCCAAACTGCTGGCCGACGAGGGCCAACTCTCCGAAGCGCTGGCGGCCTACGACCAGATCGCCGCCGATTTCCCGGCCGAACTCGTCCAGGAAAAAATCAACATCCACCAGGTGTGCGACACCCTCCGGGCGCGGATCTCGGCCGCCCCCAGACCGCCGACGCCCCCGACCCCGCCGACACCGCCGCCCACCTCTATGACGCCCGCAGAGATCGCCGCCGCCGTCGCCAAACTGGTCGAGGAAGCCAACACGCTGGAGAAAGGGGAGAAGTTCGGCGAGGTCCTCACCAAACTCGAAGCCGTCAAAAACTACGACCGAAAGTTCTGGCCCGACGGGCTTGAAAATCGGATCGAATCCATCAAGGCTAAGAAGGAAGCGCTCGAGTTCTTCGGAATGGGGGCCGGCAAGCGCCCCTGACGCCCGCCGGCCGATTGTCGTGTTAGCCGCCCACCTTGGTGGGCGCTCGTCGTTGTCGGAGACCCGCCGCGCAAATGCTCAAGTGGCGTCGTAGGACTAATGGCCTGCCTCGACGGCTTCCTTGGCCGTGACGTCGGCCGAGACCCCAGGCCTCTGCACGCGAATCACCAGGAGGTCCTGGTTCGCCGGCAGCCGGATGAGGTAGGAGAACGTGCCGTTGGTCGCGCGCCCGTCGCGCTCCGCAAGGGCCCTGGAAGCGGGGGCGGCAGGCGCTTGCGTCGCGGCCTTGGCTCGCGAGGCGGTTTGTTCCTCCTGGGCTTTTTGCTCGCCGCCCGCCGGCGCCGGTGCCGGGCCTGCGGGCTCCTTCGCCAGCGCGGGGCGCTCGAGTGTCGGGATCGCCTGCGT
Source organism: Planctomycetota bacterium (assembly GCA_026387035.1). Classification (NCBI taxonomy): domain Bacteria; kingdom Pseudomonadati; phylum Planctomycetota; species Planctomycetota bacterium. Next base: position 55 of record JAPLMM010000176.1, on the reverse strand, counting down.
AGCGGCAGGGGTCTCATCCTTTTCCCCCTGCACGCGAGTCAGTTCCGGAGCCGCC
>JAPLMM010000175.1 GCA_026387035.1 Planctomycetota bacterium | reverse complement strand
TGAAGCGCTCGACCCTGGTTAGCGCTTACATCGTCGCGGCCGTCGGCCTCGGGGCGTCGGCGTTTCGCCTGCCCGGGCTCAACCGGCGGCCGGATTTTTCACCAAAGGGCCTTGACCCGGACGCCGGGGAAGGCTAAATTGTGCGTCACTTGCCGCCCAGGCGGTTGTTTAAAAGGATGGGGCGGGACGGACCGTGAGACCCGCCCGTCGGCCTGTCCGCCATAGCCCGCAGGGCGACGGCGGAAGTTTACCCGCCTGTGGCGGGCCTTGGCGAATGGACAAGGAGAACCTCTGATGCGAAGCGTGTCCTTACAAGACCTCGTTCTGGTGTTGCTGTTGGCGTCGGCGGCGGTGCTGGTGCAGGCGTGCCAGCAGTCGGAACCCGCCGCGCCGCCTCCGCCGGGAAGTCCTGCGGTGGCGGAGCCTGCGGCGCCGTCGGCCGAACCGAAGGAACCCGCCGAGCAGCCGAAGCAACCGGTTGAGGCGGCGAAAGAACCGGCCGAGGCTCCCGGCGCCGGCGACCTGGCGCCGATCGTGATTGAATTGCCTCAGGCGCAGTTCCCCGGCACGCCGCCCGCCCTCCGTTTCGGAACGCACGTCGAGAAGCCCCTCGGGACGCCCCGCAAGCCGTTCAAGGCGCCCAAGGGGACGACGAACGTCGCGCTCAAGAAGCCGGTCCGCGGGAGCGACGAAGAGCCGATCATCGGGGAACTGAAGTTGATCACCGACGGCGACAAGGAAGCATCGGACGGCAGTTTCGTCGAACTCGGGCCCGGCCGGCAGTACGTCCAGATCGACCTCGGGGCCGAATACAACATCTATGCCGTCGTCATCTGGCACTACCACAAGGAGCCGCGCGTCTATCACGACGTCGTCGTCCAGGCGTGCTCGGACCCGGACTTCATCACCGACGTGAAGACCGTGTTCAACAACGACTACGACAACTCGGCGGGGCTCGGCCTGGGCGAGGGCATGGAACGGATCGAAACCAACGAAGGCCACCTGATTGACTCGAAGGGCGTCAAGGGGCGGTACGTCCGCTGCTACAGTTACGGGAACACGACGAACGATCTGAACCACTATATTGAAGTCGAGGTGTACGGCAAGCCCGCCCCATGAAGCGCTCGACCCTGGTTAGCGCTTGCATCGTCGCAGCCGTCGGCCTCGGCGCGTCGGCGTTGCGGCTGCACGGGCTCAACGAGCGGCCGATGCACCCCGACGAGTCGGTTCAGGCGTCCAAGACGGTCGCACTTTACCAGACGGGCGAGTACCGCTACGACCCGCGAGACCACCACGGCCCGACCCTCTACTATCTGGCGCTGCCCTCGATCCTGCTGACGGCGGGCGGCGACGCCGGCGGCGCCGACGACGCGACGTTTCGCCTCGTGCCCGCGCTTTTCGGCATCGGCCTCGTGCTCCTCGTCTGGCTGGTGCGCGACGGCCTGGGGCGTGCGGCCACCGTTTGCGCCGGCGTTCTGACGGCCGTTTCTCCCGCGATGGTGTTCTACAGCCGGTACTTCATCCAGGAGATGTCGCTCGTCTTCTTCACCTTCCTCGCCATCGCAGCCGGGTGGCGGTACGTCCGTTCGGGGTCCTGGGTCTGGGCACTGGTGGCGGGCCTTGCGGTCGGGCTGATGCACGCGACGAAAGAGACGTGCATCATGGCTTTCGCCGCCACGCTCGGGGCCCTCGGCCTCGCGCTGGTGCTCTGGCGCCGGCACGGAGCGTCCGGCGCGCCCAAGCCCGCGCGGGTGGTGCGCCGCTGGCCCATTGCGGCCGGGGCCGCCGTCGCGGTCCTCGTTTCGGTCCTCTTGTTCTCGTCGTTCTTCACGAACCTTCGGGGTCCGTTGGATTCGGTCCGGACGTACGATTACCTCGTCTCGCGCGGCCACGAGGGCGGCGTCCACAACCACGCGTGGGACTACTATCTCGGGATGCTCGCGTGCTCGAAGGACGGCGAGTGGGTGGGATGGCGAGGCCTCTGGGATATTCTGACGAACCCCAAGGCCCGCATCGGGCCGGTATGGACCGAGGCATGGATCCTCGTCCTGGCGGTCGTGGGCATGCTGGCGGCGCTGGCGCGAAGAGGAATCGGCCAGGCGAGCGCTCCCTTGCTCCGGTTCCTGGCGTTCTATACGCTCCTCATGACGATCGCCTACTCGTCCATCCCCTACAAGACGCCGTGGTGCATGATCGGGTTCCTCCACGGGATGATTCTCCTGGCGGGTGTGGGGGCGGTCGCGCTGGTGCGCTGGCTTCGGTGGCGGCCGATGCAGATTGCGGCATCCATCGTGCTCGTCCTGGGAGGCGTTCATCTGGGAGTCGAGGCCTATCGCGCGTCGTTCCGATTGCATTCCGACTGGCGCAACCCGTACGCCTATGCCCAGACGTACACGAACGTCTTCCGCCTGAGGGACCGGATTGGTGAACTCGCGGCGGTGGACGGCGGCCGGGCGATGGGCATCAAGGTCGTCAGCCCGGAAAACTACTGGCCTCTGCCGTGGTACCTGCGGGCCTACGAGCGCGTCGGCTACTGGGACCAGGTTCCGGCGTCGCCGGACGCGCCGGTGATCGTCGCGTCGCCGGCGGTTCAGGCGGACCTGGAGGCGAAACTCCGCGACAAGTACCAGCAGGGCATCTACGGCCTCAGGCCGGGCGTGTTCCTGGTGCTCTACGTGAAGCAGGACCTGTGGGACGCGTTTATCCGGAGCCGGGAAGCCCGGCGGGCCGGGCCGGGCGCCGCGGGGGGGTGAGGGCCGGATGGCAGGTACCTTGGGAAGGCCGGGGCGCGAGTTGCCGGCGGGGACCAATCGCTTTTCGCACAAGGCGATGGCGGCCGTCTTCGAGGTGTTCGTTGCCGGCGAGGAGGCGACGTATGCGGGCCAGGTGTCCGCCGCCGCCTTTGCCGAGGTGGACCGTCTGGAGGCGGCACTGAGCCGGTTCGACCCCTCGAGCGACGTCTCCCAGATCAACCAGTTGAAGGCGGGCGAGTCCGTTCGCGTGGGTCTCGCGGCCTTTGAGTGTCTCGCAATCGCCGCACGCGTCTGGGCTGAAACAGGCGGCGCGTTCGACGTGACGGCCGGGGCGCTGGTGGATTGCTGGAAGGCGAAGGACGGTTCGGCCCGGCAGCCGACGGACGCGGAACTCGCCGACGCGCGGGCGCGGACCGGCATGAACCTCGTGGCGATGAACGAGGAAGAACATGCCGTGGGCGTCGCGCGGGACGGCATGCGGATCGACCTCGGAGGGATCGGCAAAGGCTACGCGCTCGACCAGATGAAAATAATCCTTGAGGATTGGAGCATCGGGCGGGCGCTCGTTCACGGCGGCGAGAGCACGGTCCTGGCCCTCGGGCCGCCCGAAGGCGAGGAAGGCTGGCGCGTGGCTGTCGGAAGCGCGCGGTCGCCCGCAGGTGTGCTCGAGACGATCCACCTTAAAGACCGGGCGCTGAGCGGGTCGTCGGCGTCGGCGCGGAACCCGCACATCATCGACCCGCGGACGGGCCGGCCGGCGTCGGGAAAGTTGGGGGCGTGGGCGCTAGAGTCGAGCGCGGCGGTGGCGGACGCGCTTTCGACGGCCGCGTTCGTGATGGCGCCCGACGAGATTGAAAAGTTTTGCAGGCGAAATTCTGAAGTTTCGGTTATAGTGGTCGTCGAAGGGGAAAAGGAACCGGCGCGTTTCGGCTCTTGGCCGGGGTGAACCATCAAGGAGGCGGAACATGGGGCAGGAACGGATGGCGACTGTTTCGGTGCTGGTGGGGATTCTGCTGGGAGCGGCGGCGGTCGCGGCAACGGCCGCCGAGCCGCCGAAGTATCCCGACGATCCGTTCATGGGTGAGTACGCCGGTACGTTCGGGCCGGCGGGCGGGCCGGCCGGCAAGGCCGAGGCCAAGGTCTATCCCGTCAAGGACGGCTACGTGGTCGTCCTGCTTGTGCCGTCTGCGGAAGGGAAGGGCGAGGCTAGGCGGCTGGAACTGAAGGGCACGGTGGAGGGTGACAAACTGACCGTCAGCGGTGGAGCCGCCGGCGCCGAATGGTCGGGGACGCTCGCCGGGAAGAAACTCGCTGTGTCGGCGGCAGGGGAGTCGGGCGGAAAGTTTGACCTCAAGTGGCAGGATCGCAAGTCGCCCACCGAGGGCGCCAAGCCGCCCGCGGGCGCCGTGGTCCTGCTGCCCTTCGAGGAAGGCAAGAAGACGAATCTCGACGCTTGGCAGAGCATGAAGGGCGAACCGGCCGCCTGGGAAATCCTCGACGACGGCAGCGTGCGCGTCAACGGCCGCGGCAACGTCCAGACGAAGCAGGTGTTCGGCAGTTTGCAGTTGCACGTGGAGTTCTGGTGCCCGTACATGCCGACGGCTCGTGGTCAGGGCCGCGGCAACTCGGGCGTGTACATCCAGAGCCGGTACGAGTGCCAGATCCTGGATTCGTTCGGCCTGACCCCGAAGGACAACGAATGCGGCGGCCTCTACAGCGTCTCCACGCCGAAGGAAATCGCCAGCCTGCCGCCCGGACGCTGGCAGACGTACGACTTCACCTTCAAGGCCCCGAAGGTGCAGGACGGCAAGATCGTGGAGCCGGCCGTGATGAGCGTGGTCCACAACGGCATCCGGATTCACGAGAATGTGAAGATCGACCACGTGACGACGGCGGGTGTGGGCGGGCCGGTCGTCAGCCCCGCCCCTCTGATGCTCCAGGACCACGGCAACCCGGTCCGGTACCGCAACATCTGGCTCGTCGAATTGAAGGACGGCGCGGGCGGCGCTAAAGCGGAATCCAAGTAAAGGAGAACAGGCATGCGGTGGGCGATGGCGGCGGCGATGGCGTGTGTGCTGGCGGCGCCTCTCGGAGCGGCGGAGCCGGTCAAAGTGAACGGCATCGTCGTGGGCGACAAAACGGGAGACCCATTTCTGGGCGAGTACGCGGGCGCCTGCGGGGGAGCGGCCACGGAGGTAAAGGTCTGGCCCGAGGCCGGCGAATACCGCGGCACGGTCCTCCTGGGGGCCAGGACCAGTTCCGAGAAGCGCATCCAACTGGCGGGCAAGGCCGAGGGCCCGAAACTCGTCATGACCGGCAAGTCGGGCGACGCGGAGTGCAAGGCCACGGTGGCCGACGGGAAGTTGGCGCTGGACCTCGGCGGCGGCAAGACGGGGAAACTGGCGCAGGCGGAGCGCGTGAGCCCGACGCTGGGCGAAAAGCCCCCCGCCGGCGCGATCGTCCTGATGCCGTACGGCGAAGGGAAACCGCCTTCGCTCGAGGAGTGGACGAACGCGGAATGGAAACCGATGCCGGACGGAAGCGTCCTCGTCGGCAAGGGCGACAACCGGTCGAAACGCGACTTCGGCGACATACGGCTCCACCTGGAGTTCATGACGCCGTACACGCCCGACAAGGGCGGGCAGGGGCGCGGGAACAGCGGCGTTTACCTCCAGGACCGCTACGAGATCCAGGTGCTGGACTCGTTCGGTCTGGAGTCGAAGGACGGCGATTGCGGGGGCATCTACAAGGTGGGGGCCCCGATGGTGAACGCGTGCCTGCCGCCCGGCCGATGGCAGACGTACGACATCACGTTCACGGCGGCGCGTTTCGACGCGAACGGCAAGAAGACGGCCAGCGCGCGGGTGACGGTGATTCACAACGGCGCCGTGATTCACGAGGACCGGGAGATACCGGGCCCGACGGGCGGGGCGCGCAGCAAAACGGAGGCGGCCGTCGCACCGCTTCGCCTTCAGGACCACGGGAACCCGGTGCGGTTCCGCAACATCTGGGTCGTGGAGTTGAAGGCGGCGGAGAAGTAGGAGAAGTGAAGGCGGCGCCTAGCGGCGCTCGTTGCGGAGCGCCCGCTTGATGCGGACGAGTTCGCGCAGGACGCCGAAGAGGTTGCGAGTCGGCCGCAGGCGGCTGTCCAGGTCGCAGACCCATTCGACGGGGAATTCACGCACGGTGAATCCCCGGCGCCGGGCCCGCATGAGCACCTCGATGTCGAACATGAAGCCGTCGCTTCGGCAATCGCGGTAGAGTTTCCTCGCCACGTCGCCGCGGTAGAGTTTGAAACCGCATTGCGTGTCCGTCAGTTCTCGCGGGATTCCCATCAGGCCCAGGACGACGGCGCGGAACGCCCGCGACAGGAGGCGCCGGTGCGCGGGCTGCGGGACCTTAAGGACGCTGCCGGCCATCTTGCGGGATCCGTGCGCTATGTCGCACGCGCCTTGCCGGAGCATGTCCAGACCGCGCAGCGCGTTGGCGAAAGGGACGCAGAGGCCGCTGTCGGCAAATAGGACGTACTCGCCGCGCGTCGCGGTCATGCCGGTCCGGACGGCACAACCCTTTCCCCGGTGGGGGAGGTACCGGATGACCTTGCGCTCGACACCGGGAGGGACCGGGACGGCCTCGGCAACCTTGGAGGTGTCGTCTTGGCTGCCGTCGTCCACGACGAGGATTTCGCCCGCGAGGCGCTGGTCAACGAGGAAGCGGGCGGCGGCATCGACGTCGCGCGCAATCTTGGCGGCCTCGTTGTAGGCCGGGATGACGATCGAAAGGTCCATGCTCGTTGTCGCCGGTGAGGATTATCGGCCGAGACCCCGGGCCAGCGCGACCAGGTACCCGTGGACCATGGCCACGAGGACCATCGCCAGGGCCGAATAGCGATGGATCTCGAAGAGGAGTTCCTGGCCCGGCGTGCCGAAAATCTGGACCATGCTGAACATCATCGTCAGGACAAGGGTGGTGGCGAGAAGGGCGGCGGCCCAGAAGACCAGCCGCTGGCCTCGTCCGAAACCAGTCGCGGAGGCCGTTGCGCCGGGCGCCCCGGCGGGGCGCCTCTCGGCCCAGAGGAAGGCGAGCACCAGCAGGCCGATGGCGAACGCCGGCGCGGCGCTGTTGTGGATCATCAGGAGCCAGCCCCGGAGCGGCTCGCCGTGGACGGCGGGCCAAAAGCCGGTGAACACGAGAACGAGCAGCGAGAGGATCGTGACGGCATAGAGGAGCCTCTGCCACCGGCCGAGAGGACGCCGCGGCGCCGCTTTCGCTTCGCGGCATAGCCGGCGTCCGGCGGCGAGGAAGTGCAGCGCGAGGACCGCCGCGGCGCCTCCCCCGGCGAGGATTGTAATCGTCTGGAATGTGGTCATGAGCGTTCTGGTTCCCCGAAAAGTATCAGCCTCGGGCGCTCCTGGCTCCCACCCACCGGAGGATCGCCGCCAGGGCCCGGAAGGCGTAGAGGATGACGATCGCGGCCATGAGGCCGCCGACGGTAAAGAGCATCGCCTTGAAAACGGGGCGGAACTCGAACGTCAGGGCCCAGACGGTCAAGGCGGTCGGGTCGAGTTTTTCGAAGTGGTGCATGGCCAGCGTCTCGGGCTTGCCGAGGTCGGCGGGCACTTCGGCCGCGACCTCGCCGAAGAAGAAAGGCGACTTGCGGGCGTGGCAGTCCGTGCATCGCCCGCCGTAGCCGAGCGCCTGCGTCGCGGGACGGACGTCGTGCGCGAGGGGCCAGGAATACGGCCGGGCGGCCGGGTGGTCGGCGCTGGTCAGTTGAGTATCGCCCGCCAGCCGATGAACTTTTCCTCCACCCACGTAAACGGGTTCGGCGCCGGAGTCGGCGGCGGCGAGGGCCTTCAAGGTCTCAAGAATCTGTTCCCGCGAGAGGAGGGTGATTTTCTTGGCGGCCTCGCCTTCGGGGGCGGGTTTCGTTTCGAGGATTTTGTCCGCCGCGTCGATGACCGCGTCGGGGGAGAGTGGGGTAATGGCGTCGCCCTTCAAGCGGCCCCAGAAGGCGGGCCAGATCATCCGGTGCGGAGCGATCTCCTCGTGGCCGTCCCGGGCGTTCACCTGCTTGACGAACACGGGCTCGGTGATGTAGGGCGGCGCGTCGTCGCCGCGGTGCTCGCCGTGGAACTCGATCGCGTGGGCCCGCGAGGTCTGAACCCGGCCGGCGTGGTCGCGCGGGGCCGGGCCGGAGTGGCAGGCGGTGCACGAAAGTTTCTCAAAATGCAGCGTGGGGATGCCCACGTGCCGAGGCCGGGGCGCGCCGAGGCGTCCGCTCGAGGCTTCCGGACCGTCGCCCAGGTGGCACCCGCGGCAGGTGAGGGCCGCCAGGTCAGGCTTGCCGCGGGCTTCGGCCTCGCCTTCGTAGTTGCGCGTGATCTGGTGGTCGAGGCCGCTGCGGTGGCAGTCCGCGCAGGTGAGGCCGGCCGCCAGGTGAACGTCTTCGTCGGTTTCCCATTTTTCCGGCGCGCCGGGACCGACGCGATAGTTCGTGTGGCAGAAGTAGCATCGCGGGGGCTCGGGTTTGTGGACGGTGTTGAAGTAAGCGCGTCCGGCGGCGTCGAACTTCGCTGCGTCGTACGTCACGACCGGGGCGCCCTTGGAGGCGGCCTGCTGGTTGGATTCCATGAAGGCGTCGTAGGTGTCGGGGACCCGCCGGGCGGACCCTCGCACGGAGCCGAGCGTCGTCGTGGCGAGCGGCGCCCACATGAAGTTCTGCTCGGAGATCGCCAGGAGCCACTGAACCTGGTCGTGGGCGGGGTCGCCGCTGTGACAGGTCAGGCAGTTGATCTCGAGTTTCCCCGAGACGAGCCAGCGTGACTGGGGGTCGTCGTCGGGCATCTCGCCGGGCCCGCCGCCGGGCATGTGCCGGCCGAAGGTCGAAACGAACTTCCAGGGCGTAAGGCCGACGTCGGCCGGGCGGTACGTCCCCGGCCAGGGGCGATAGGAGACGGGCAACTGGGTGCCGGTGCGGCGATTGACGAGAATCCACGGCTGGGCGGGCCTGCCGGGGGCGACGCTCGGGTCCGGGGCGTTGAAATGCCAGCCGCCTCCGACCGTTTTATAGTCGTGGCACTTGCCGCAACTCAGGCGCGTCGAGAAGGGCATCGTCGGGTCGCTCGACGGCGTGATCTTGTTGCCCTCGGTGTCCTGGAGGACCACGTGGTGGACGAAGGTGGACCGGCTGGCGGGTTCGCCGGGGGGCTGCTGGCCTTCCTCGGCGGCGCTTGCGGTCGAAGCGGAAAACAGGAGGCCGAGGGCCGCCAGAGCCGCCGTCGCAATCACGTTCCGCATGGTTTCGTGTTTCAGCCCGTTGGTGTTTGTGGACTTGGCGCTCAAACTTTAAACTCCTCGGGTTTGAAATCGACCCGTTTGCCGGCCGCGACGGCGTCGTTGACGGTGAGGACGGTGACGGCGGTCTCGTAGGCGACCTCCGGCGGGCAGTTGAGTTTCGCCTTGCCGCGGACGGTGTCGAAGAAGTTCTCCAGGTGCGCCTGGTGGAACGATTTTTCGAACTCGACGGGCAGGAGCCAGCCGATCTGAGGCGGCGACTTGTAAACGCTGGTGATCGCGTCCATTTCGCCCTTGGCCTTCGGCTTCTGTTCCTGTTCCTCCACGGGGAGTTTGATGAGGTAGCCCTTCTTGGCCCACTCGTCCCAGGCGCCGAGGGGCAGGTGGCCTTCGGCGAAGACTCGGCACTTGCGTGCGTCCTCGGAGATCTGGAGCGTCCCTTCGTCGCCCATGAACGTCTCGTAGTAGCCGCGCGCGCTCGTCGTCGTGAGGACCTGGTAAAAGGCGCGGACGACGCCGGCCGGCGTGTCGTACTCGTAAATGGCCATGACGTTGTCGTACCACTCATGGCCCTTGTAGTAGTCCATGCCACCGCTGGCGATGACGGATTTGGGCGGCGTGCCGAGGAACCAGTTGAAGATGTCGATCTGGTGGCTTCCGAGGTCCTCGATGGGTCCGCCGCCGTACTTGCGGTACCAGCGCCAGTTGCGGAATCGGTGCATCGTGTCGTAGCCGTATTTCTGGAGCGCGGCTTCGCCGAGTTCGTATTCCTTGGGCCAGAGGAGGTCGTCCGCCTTGGCCCGGTTCCACTGGCCGTAGCCGGTGGTGATCCGGCCGAGGAGTTTGGCGTCGCGGATGATCTTCTCGATGCTGTAGATGTAGCGCGGGTTCGAGCGGCGCTGGTGGCCGATCTGGAGCAGTTTGCCCGTCTGGCGGGCCGTCAGCACCATCTGCTTGGCCAGTTCGAGGGAGTTGGACATTTCCTTTTCGCAGTACACGTGCTTGCCGGCCTGGAGGCAGGCGATGGAGTGCTCGGCGTGCATCCAGTCGGGCGTGGCGACGATGACCGCGTCGAGGGCCTTCTCCTTGTCGAGCATCTCGCGGTAGTCGTCGTAGGTGGCCACTTCCTGCTTATAGGCCTTCAGGCGGCGCGAGGCGTAGCGCTGGCTGTAGGGCCAGATGTCGCAGACGGCGACAAAACGGACCCCCGGGATCTTCAGGCAGTTCTCCAGGAGGACCATGCCTTGGGTGCCGGCCCCGATGATGGCGACGCGGAGTTCGTCGTTCTTCGAGGCCGGCTCGGCCGCTCGCAAGGGAGAGGTGAGCCAGAACCCCGCGCCGGCGGCGGCAGTCGTCGTGAGAAAATCCCTCCGGCTGAGGCCTCGCCGGGAATCCGATTGCGGCTTCTTCTCTGAAGTCATTGCGCTTTCCCTTTCTTGTTTGAGGCCGCTGCCAGTTCGCCCGCGACCTGTTCGAAATAGGCCACGCACTGGGCGATCTCGGGCAGCGACGAGGTCCAATTGTACTCGTATTCGATGGAGAAGACGGCCTTCAGGCTTTGGCGGGCAAGTTCCTCGAGCATCGCACGGACGTTGCCTTGGCCGGTTCCCCACGGCACATCGTGGGCGCCTTTGCCAGACGCGTTCAGGTCCTTGAAGTGGAGGCTGACGATGCGGCCTTCGAGTTTCCGAAGCGCCTCCACCGGATTCACGTCGGAGCGCATCCAGTGGCCGGTGTCGGCACAGGCGCCGATGCGCGGGCTCAGGCCCTGGCACGCGTCGAGGACGATCTGGGGGTCCCAGTAAGGCGACGGTTTCGGGTGATTGTGGATGGCGATGCGGATGGCATACTCGCCGCAGAGTTTGTCGAGGGCCGGCAGGGCGTCCCTGGGCGGCTCGGAGACGATCGTTTCGATACCCATGTCTTTGGCGAAGTCGAACATCTTGCGCGCTTCGGCCTCGTCCTTGCCGAGGCCGACGACGCCGTAACAGACCAGGCGGATGCCGCTCGCCTCGAGTTTCCGCTTTACCTCCTGGCGGATTTCCGGGCCCGTGTTATGGTCCCAGCGGACGTCGGGCCTTTCCGCGTTCAACTTCTGGCCGGGATAGGCCTCGATATAACGGAGGCCGAGCGAGGCCGTCTTCTCGATCGCCTCGAAGAGCGTGTAGCGGTTGAAGGAGTAGGCCTGCATGCCGAGACGCCAGCCGAACGCTTCCGCCCATCGACCATTCTCAGGGCGGCCCGAGGATGGTCGAGAGGCCGCGGCCGGGGTCTTGAACGCCTGGGCGCTCGGGGTTTCCCCGCCTGCGGCGGCGAGGGCCAACGGTCCGCCGACCGCGGCGACCGCGGCGCCTTTCACGAACTCCCTGCGGGTCAAGCCGTGCTTGCGAGCCATCGTTCCCCTCCTTGCGCCCGGCGGCTTGCGCGGGCGGCTGCGCCCATCACCTCGGCCGAGGATTATGCCATATCGGGCCGCCCGTGTTAAGCAGTTTATCTCGCCCGATTAAAAGGCGGCGCCGCCGGCCCTCCGGGTCTGTGGCGGCCTCACTTTTCCAACCCCGTTTGCCGTCCGACGTTTCGCGGTATCCCTGGGAATGCTCGGTAGGCCTGAAGCCCCAAGAGCCCGCGCATCGAAGCCGCGTCCGGCGTTGCCGGGCTCTGAGCGGCCCCGCCTGACTGTCCTTGGCCATTTGCCCGGTCGGGGTCCGGTGTTTACCGGGGCCATGGCCCGCCTGACCGGCGAGCCACAGTCCGGTTCCGGTCTGCACAAGACGGCGCTTGAGCCGTCGTTCAGGCTCTCTGCGGTGCTTTAGCCGCGGGCATCTGCAGGGTCTTGCTCTGGAGGCCGACCATTGCCAGGATCGCGTAGAGGACGAAGCCGACGATGAAGGCGGCCACAGGCGGGCAGGGGACCTTCCCGGCGAGCCCGGGGATGAAGTCGGCCGCTCCGACGATGAAGCCGATGACCCACGAAATCCAGCCTGCGGGGTTGAACCCGGCCCGGGGCCCGGCCCACTTGCGACCCGAAAGTAGGTAGTCGGCCATCATCGCGCCGCAAACGGGGCCGAACGAGGCGCCGATGATCGAGAAGACGCCGATCGCGTTGCCGGCCCAACCGGTCACCGCCAGGACGATGGCGACGAGCGCCCCAAGGCCGCAAGAGATCCAGGGCTTCACGTTGGGAAGCGTAGTCTTGAAACTGTTGGCCGCAATGAACGACGAGAAGCAGGCCGGCGGAAACGCCGCAATCGCCAGCAGATACATGAACACGGCCGCGGTCTTTTCGCCGACGATGCCGCCCATGAGGCGGGGGGGCTCCATAATGGCGCCGCCCGTAAACATGCCGCTGCCGTACGCGCCGGCCACGATGAGAAGAGCCGCGCCTCCCGCGAACACCGTGGAGAGGGCGACGCCTATCAGCCCGCCGAGGTGCACATCCTTGGCGTTGCGGTTGTTCATGCCGAAGTCGGCGCCCGCCGCACCGGCCGTCGCGAAGAAGCCGACGACGTAGGTCGCCAGCAGCGCCAGAATGCCGAACGTCGTCAGCGGGGGCTGGACCCCGATCGCCGCCGGCGTGGACTCCTGCCCCGCCTTGACGAGGGCCTGGCTATCGAAACTCCCGAGGCCGCCGATCGTGGCCACCAACAGGATGACCAGGATGGCCAGCGGGATGAGTGGCAGATAGGTGGCCACGCTGGCCACGTACTTGATGCCCTTAACGCCCATGAACGCGCCGAGCACGACCCACGCCGCCGCGACGATGGCATGCGGGACGGAGGGGAACCCGTAGCCGAACGGCGCACACAGCAGAATGCCCGCGAAGAAGGCGTTCACCGCCAGCCAGCCGAACTGAAGCACGCCCATCAGGAACCCGGGCATCAGGAACCCGCCTTGCGCGCCGTAGGTGGAAGTGCCCACGATGTAAAGGGGCAGCCCGGTCTTCATCCCCAGCATGCCCGGCACGAGGTAGAAGAGGAAGTGGCAGATGAGGGCCGCCAGGATCAGGCCGAGGAGAGCCACGCCGAGCCCCTGGGCCAATGTGCCGCCAGCGAACTTGCTGTAGCCATCCGCGCCAGCCCCCAGAGGGATCTGCTGCCAGAAGACGAACCAGAGCATGATTCCCGCATACACCTGGGCGGTGTTCTTGTACCACGCCGCCCGGTTTGCGGCGGGATTCGGCGTGGCAGAGGCGAGGTAACTCGGCAATTTCCCGTTGGCCATGATCCGCTCCTTTCGAGTGTGAGGTGAACGTACCCGGCAAGTGGGGCAGGTCCTTCCACAACCGGCCCAACCGCCACCGCGTGCTCAGTCGCTCCGACAGGGAACCGTTCTACCTGACGCACGAGGGAGGTCAAGCGAAAAATAAGCGGCCCGCAGGACGCCCCTATTCGCGGAACGATAGCGCGCCACCGGACAAAGCGAGGCCGCCGGGACTTCTAAATCTCGGCGGCTTCAGTTGTTAGGTTGGCGAGGGCGACGGGATTCGAACCCGCAACCACCGGATCGACAGTCCGGTACTCTAACCAGTTGAGCTACGCCCCCGACCGGCGCAAGGTTTTTAACGGGAGGCGAGCCTGTTGTCAAGCCCCAAGGGCGCGCCGTCAGCGGCCGGGCTGCCGGCCTGGCCTATCCGGGCGGCGGGTTGGCTGGCGGCGCCTGCTGCCCGTGGAATCCCGTTGACAGTCGGGGCTTCCTTTCCATAATAAAACAGACGATTGATGCGGGCGTAACTCAGTGGTAGAGTGCCAGCTTCCCAAGCTGGACGTCGAGGGTTCGAATCCCTTCGCCCGCTCCAGGGGACAGGCGAGCGGAGAGGGGCCCTTTGCGATGAGGCGGCCTTGGCTGTGCCTCCTGTTCTTGCTCGCCGGCCTTTGCGCGCCCGCCGGTGCGCAGGACGCCGGCGGTCTGCGGGCCGCCATACTCGATCTTCAGGCCGCCTTCGGCCAGCGCTATCCTCAAGGCCGGGCGTACCTGGCGCGGCTGGACGACCTTGAGCGGCGCCTTTCGTCCGCGGCCTCGGCTGACGAGAAGAAGGCCGCCGACGCCGACCTGGCTGCCCTCGCGCGCGAGGCCCTTCTGGCCAATCCCCTCGTCAGCGGCCGGCCCATCGTCTACGTCTGCCGTCCCCAGTACCGCGCGGACCACCACAACACCGAGACGATGTTCCAAACGGGCGAGATCAACACCGCCAGTTTCTGCGGTCCTGCTGCGCTGAAACTCCTCGACCTGGCCGCGGGTGGCCGGGTGACCACGATCCTCGAAGCCCCGGAGGGCATCCTCCGCGACCCCGAGGTCAGTTTCGACGGCAAGCGCATCCTCTTCTCCATGCGCCGCAACATCCGGGACGACTACCATATCTACGAGATCAGCGCCGACGGCACGGGCTTGCGCCAGTTGACGTTCGGCTCGGGCTTGTCGGACATCGACCCGCTCTATCTGTCCGACGGCCGCATCGTCTTCACCTCTACCCGCGAGCCCAAGTACTGCATGTGCAATCGCCACATCATGGGCAACCTGTTCCGCATGGACGCCGACGGCGCCAACCCGCACCAGATCGGCCGCAGCACCCTCCACGAGGGCCACGGCGCCCTGATGCCCGACGGCCGCATCCTCTACGACCGCTGGGAGTACGTCGACCGCAACTTCGGCGACGCGCAAGGCCTCTGGACCTGCAACCCCGACGGCACCAACCACGCCGTCTTCTACGGCAACAACACGC